>JBCDIY010000022.1:0-9812 GCA_038748435.1 Pseudomonadota bacterium
CGGACTCACGAATTGTTGTTGATACTTATATTCTTTAGCAGATTTGATTAGTTGATTTTAACGAATTTAGGCTAGGAATGCGAATTTATGTGGTAAACAAATTGAAAGAATCCAGTGGTTGCACTACGCTCAACCACTGGCTACTTAAAACAGATAACATCGTAAAATCCAGTGGCCCGACTTCGCTCAACCACTGGCGAATAAAAAATAGTTAACTTGCTAAAGCTAGCTTAGCTTGTTCAGCGATTTTGGCAAAAGCGACTTTATCGCGTATAGCCATATCAGCAAGGACTTTTCTGTCCATCTCGATGCCGGCTTTTTGCAGACCATTGATAAAGCGGCTGTAAGACAAGCCATTTTCACGTGCTTGCGCATTGATACGCACGATCCAAAGACGTCGAAACTCACGTTTACGTGCTTTACGATCACGATAAGCATATTGTAAGGATTTTATAACAGCTTGTTTAGCTGTGCGAAAGCACCGGCTTCTAGCACCGTAATAGCCTTTCGCTTGTTTGAGGATTTTTTTATGCTTTGCTTTAGCGGTAACACCCCGCTTGACTCTTGCCATTTCAGGACTCCTATGACGATTTAGTCTACTAACATACGTTTAATTTCTTTCTCATGCGTAAAATGAGTTGCATTTGTTGCACGCAATTGACGTTTACGTTTGCTAGTTTTTTTAGTTAATATGTGGTTACGGTAAGCACGACGGTATTTATAACCGTTTTTGCTCTTTTTGAACCGTTTAGCCGCACCTTTGTTGGTTTTTAATTTTGGCATAATCATCAGCTCCTACTGCTTTAAGTAGCAAAGTTTACAAGATTTTTAACAAAAATACCAGTTTTTTCGTTAAGTTTGGTTCTTTTTCGGGCCTATTACCATGACAATCTGGCGACCTTCGAGTTTTGGCTCTTGTTCTACACTAGCGTAATGGGAGATATCCTGCTGTAAGCGTTGTAATAATTGCAGCCCAAGTTCTTTGTGCATAAATTCTCGACCACGAAAACGTACGGTAATTTTGACTTTATTACCATCCTCGATAAATTTCAACATCTTACGTTTACGAATTTGATAATCACCTTCTTCAATGCTGGGCCGATATTTCAATTCTTTGATTTGTACACGTTTACTACGTTGCTTTTTCTTGTCTTCTGAACGCTTTTTGGTTTGTCGATAGGCAAATTTACCATAGTCCATGATCTTCCAAACTGGTGGATCAGACTGCGGATTAATCTCAACCAGATCAAGTTTAACGTCTTCTGCCTTACCAATTGCCTCCATCAATTTTACAATGCCGACTTGATTACCATTCTCATCAATCAAACGTCCTTCTCTTGCACTAATCTGTTGATTGATGCGTAATTTTTTATCTGTACTAATGTTTTAGTCTCCCCATAGAATAAACAAAACATTCGCCAATAAACCTAATTGGCGAATTATGACAATTTTGCCATGCTTTTATGCATAAAATCAATAAATTGTTGGGTTGTCATAGCACCTAAGTCTGTACCATCATGTTTTCTTAGCGTTAAGGTATTATTTTCCAACTCTTTATCACCCACAATTATTAAATAAGGTACTTTTTTAATGGTATGTTCCCGTATTTTATAACCCACCTTTTCATTGCGTAAATCCAGCTCAATTCTAAAGCCTTGGGTTTGCAAATTTGCCCGTAACGCTCGGGCATAATCGGCTTGATGATCGGTGATATTCAGTACTGTAGCTTGCACTGGCGCTAACCACAGTGGTAACCAACCGGCATAATGCTCGATGATAATTCCCATAAAACGTTCTATAGAACCGAGTATGGCTCGATGTACCATCACTGGCATTTTGCGGCTACCATCTTCAGCGACATATTCTGCACCTAGTCGTTCCGGCATAGCAAAATCCAGTTGTATCGTACCACACTGCCAGATTCGACCAATGCAATCTTGTAAGCTAAACTCGATCTTTGGACCATAAAATGCGCCTTCTTTAGGGGCGATTTCAAATTCAACTTGGTTTTTTTCTAATGCTTGTTGTAAACCATTCTCAGCTTTGTCCCATATGGCATCACTGCCTACGCGTTCGTCAGGACGCGTCGATAACTTGACAATAATATTTTTAAAACCGAAATCAGCGTAAACTTCATAAGTTGAACGGATTAATTCTGTGACTACAGATTGGATTTGCTCTTCAGTACAAAACACGTGCCCGTCATCTTGCACCATGTTGCGTACACGCATCAAACCGTGCAGTGCACCAGAGGGTTCATTGCGATGGCAATTGCCAAATTCAGCAAAACGCAAAGGTAATTCTTTATAGCTTCTTAAGTTATGATTAAAAATTTGTACATGGCCAGGACAACTCATAGGCTTAACTGCAAAAACGTGGTCTTCGGTTTCGGTAATAAACATTTCTTTAGCGAATTTGTCCCAATGGCCCGATTTTTCCCATAATTTTCTCGAAACAACTTGTGGCGTTTTAATTTCTTCATAGTCGTATTTTTTCAACTTGGCGCGGATGTAATTTTCCATGATTTGGTAAATTCGCCAGCCTTTGTCGTGCCAAAACGCCATACCAGGCGCGATATCTTGAAAATGAAATAAATCCATCAGCTTGCCGAGTTTACGGTGATCGCGCTTCTCAGCTTCTTCTAACCGATGTAAGTAGGCTTTGAGATCGTCTTTACTCGCCCAAGCTGTACCATAAATGCGTTGTAACATTTCATTATTCGAATCACCACGCCAATATGCCCCAGCCAGTTTCATTAATTTAAAGTGTTTTAAAAGCTTTGTATTCGGTACATGAGGACCACGGCAAAGATCGGTAAAGTCTTCTTGCTGATAAAAGCTCAAAACCTCATTTGCAGGTATGGCTTCGATGATTTGCACTTTATACAATTCGCCTTGTTTTTTAAAGTGCGCAATTGCTTCATCACGTTGCATTTCACGCCGATGAACTGGAATGGCTTGCTTAGCTAATTGTTGCATACGCTTTTCTATTGCAACTAAATCTTCTGGAGTAAATGGTCTTTTATAGGCAAAATCATAGTAAAAGCCATCGTCAATCACTGGGCCTATAGTCACTTGCGCTTCGGGGAACAATTGCTTGACCGCATGCGCCAATAAGTGCGCGCACGAATGCCGGATAATTTCTAACCCGAGTTTATCTTTTGCGGTAATGATTTTGACGTTAGCGTCTTGGGTCAAATGATAATCAAGGTCAACCAATTTATCATTGACTTCAGCAGCAAGGGCTACACGAGCTAAACCTTCACCAATGGATTTGGCGAGATCTAACACACTACTTGTTTCAGCGATTTGTTTGCTACTGCCATCGGGCAAGGTAATCGATATCATTACATTTATTACTTTTAACTAAAACATCGATTTTAGCAGAATTTTGCTTTTAAAAGAATATTATTATTTTATGTTGTTAACTGAGCTTTGCCAAAATTAAATACTGATGAACTCTGATTAGAGCTAATTTTTACTACTCTAAAAAATGTATTTGTATCAGTTTGCTTGTTTTTTTGTTGTTCTAATACAAGTATCGCATAGATTTGTTGCATTTTTTCTGAAGGATGTAAAAGGATTTTCTTGGGTAAAGCGGCACAAGCTTTCAATTTTAAGGGAAACAAACCATTGATGAGATCACGATAGTGCACCTCGATCCCTGGTGCGCTATTAAAGCTATTGGCATACTTATCCTCAAAAATTAACGCCCCTTGGTTACAAAAATCACACCACTTTAATCTTTCTGATTCAATTGTAACATCTGGATAAGCACCATGTTGTTCTCGGTAAATTTCAGCAGCTTTACCTTGTATAGCCAAACTACTACTTCTGTCCTTGCTATCATCACAATTAAATACGTTGATATAACCTAATTTTCTTAGAATTCTCTTGGGCACTTGAATAGAATAATTTAACTCTTTTTGATTGGTGTTTTCATCGAATAAAAGTTTGCATAACAATTTAATATCTTGCTCTAAGTCTACATCTAAAATTCTCAAATTTTCACTATACCAAGCTTGCTTAATTTGACCGATAAATTGTTCTTCTAAATTATACATCAAGCTTCTCTGTGCTTTTAACTCAACTAATAAAAACTCTATCTCTTTAATTTTTGCTTCATCTAATTCAGCTTGCGGAGAAGCTAATGGCTGTAAAGTTTCTTTTCTAAGTTGCAACCAATTTTGAATTGCATTTCTTCTTGTTGCAATAGATTCAAGCAAATCTTTAAATTGACTATCTCCTAGATGTAAAGCAATAGCCTTGTCATTAAACAGTGCTTGAAACAATCCAGAAAAATAATGACGTTGTATAGTGTCTCTGGTACTACTTGGGACCCATCGAGCTGTATTCACACTTTGAATACCAAAAAGTGTTTTTCGGTCATGAAAGAAATTATCAAAAAAGATCGCCAACTCATGCAAAATAACCTGTTGGGTTGCTTTTTGCGGATCCCAAGAATAAAATTGATCAAACAATTCTGTCGGAGATAACAAAGATGTCCATTCCACTACTTTATCAGGATAAAACCAACCGATTACTTGACATTGCGCATTAACATTGTTGATGGTCTGCTTTAAATTTTGCAAAAAGTTGCTTGTCGGGCTGCCTATTTTATTTTTCGGCGCAGGGCATGCAGCAGTAAAGCTATCATAAACTAATTCTAATTTATGAGCTTCTAAACCTTTTGCATCAATGACTTTATTTAAATGAAATAAACTACGTAAAACAAAATTGGCCGGCCTACCATCGCCGTTGCGCTGATAACATGGATCTGCGTAAGGCTTACCTTTATCATCAATGCCTACGGGAATTTGCATAGATACATATTGCTTGCCATCTTGCTCAATCAGACTGTAGACGATATTTCGGCCTGTCTGAGTCAAAAGGTTTAGATAACTTGCTCTGAATTGCGCCAGGGCATTTTCAAATGAACTCTCAGCAAAACTCAGCAATAACTGTGGCATTAGCAATTCATCAAGATAAGTTCTACAGGCTTCAACCCAAGTTGTTATCGCTGCTTCTTTTTGTATATCGTTGGGTAATTCATCGAGTTGTTTGAGTTGTTGATATAATTCTGAATTTTTGAATTTTTCTTGAAGCTTTGACTTTTCATCATGGGTTAATCTCGAAGCAATGATTAAATTAAAGATAAACTTGGACATTGTGTATTCGAGAGATATTAACTGCTTTGTAACGTTTTCTAAAGGATAATGATTTAAAATAGCTTCAATTGGTGAATTCGTATAATCCTGATTTATCTCCGAGACATCAAGTAATGCAGCGATTTCATCAATCTTTTTAAGGAGACATGCATCAAAAAAAGCGCTAATTTCGTAGCTTAGCTCATTCGATTGTATACCTAATGAAGCCATGGTTGTTTTTGAGATATATGGCGTAATAATTTTATCAAAGAGTAATACTGCTTTTTCAGTAATTTCTAGTTTTTTGCAACACAATTCTTTCACTTGTTTTTGTAGTGTTGGCAAGTTAGGATGTGAAAATAGTGAATTTTTATGCTCTTCTATTGACGTTTGGAACGATTGATCTTTAGCTGAAAAAACTTCTTCTAAACTGTTATAAAAGGTATTTATGAGTTCATTAATCAATTTATCTATTTGTAACCAAACAGAAGAAGAGTAAAAGGATTGATTGGATACTTCTTGAAAATAAATACGCATTGCTTCATGCAATTGAGATTCAGATATTCCTAATGAGGTAAAAGTTGGCATGGCGTTTCCTCTAGGTACATTTAATAAAAAAATTGTTTCAGCAGTTGCGACAATTATTATTAGGAATAGACGGAAATTTGCTTTATTTTAAAGTCTATTGCAGATATTTATTAGGTCAAAAAATCGATTATGATTTATTAGCTATTGTATCAATTTCAACCAACTGTTGCAATAAATCTTGCATTTGATTCAACGGCCAAGAGTTGGGACCATCACTTAATGCTTTATCTGGATTAGGGTGTGTTTCCATGAATAAACCCGCCACACCAACCGCAATCGCCGCTTTTGCCAGTGGCGCGATAAACTCACGCTGGCCACCCGATTTACCACCTTGGCCACCGGGCAATTGTACCGAATGCGTCGCATCAAACACTACAGGGCAGTTAGTATCACGCATAATGACTAGCGAACGCATGTCGGAAACCAAGTTATTGTAACCAAAAGACACGCCACGCTCACAGACCATGATAGCTTCGTTGCCGGTTGCTTTGGCTTTGGCAACCACGTGCTGCATGTCCCAAGGTGCGAGGAACTGGCCTTTCTTAATATTGACCGGTCGGCCCGTTTTGGCAACTCTTTCGATATAATTGGTTTGTCGACATAAAAATGCAGGCGTTTGCAAAATATCGATAACACTAGCAACTTCATCCAAAGGTGTATCTTCATGCACGTCGGTTAAAACTGGCACGCCCACAGTTTGTTTGACTTTTTCTAAGATCGCTAAACCTTTTTCCAAGCCTAAACCACGGTAACTTTGTGCCGAAGTACGATTGGCTTTATCAAAGGAAGATTTATAAATAAAGGGAATATTTAACTTTTGAGTAATTTCTTTTAATATGCCCGCCGTTTCTAGCGCTAGTGCTTCACTTTCGATAACACAAGGACCAGCGATTAAAAAAAACCGTTGCTTTAAACCTACTTCAAATCCACATAATTGCATGATGTTTCCTCATAAAGATAATTGCCGAAGTAATATTTTTTTATATTCCGACAAAATAATTTAATTTGTTCGGCTTGGCTAAGCACAGCCCAATCGACATCTTTGTATATCCCACGTTCTTTTAAGGCGTCGTTGTGTAATTCAAAAAATGACCTGTCATTCCGGAATTTTTTGCCATGGAGGGCAAAAAATGTTCGGAATCCAGGTCAGCGCCAGGGATGGTTTGTATGAAATAACTCACTATTTCATAGATTCTCCTGGATCCCCGCCTTCGCGGGGATGACAGATCCTATTTATGCAACAACGCCGCCTTCGCAGGAATGACAGATCCTATTTATGCAACAACACTCTCTGTTCAGTTTGCTGCGCGTCTAAGGCTTTTTTTTTACATTCATAAGCTGCTTGTATATAACTTATAAACAAAGGATGGCCATCTCTTGGCGTTGATTTAAATTCTGGATGAAATTGACATCCAATAAACCAAGGATGATTAGCCAACTCGATAATTTCAACTAAATCATTTTGCGCACAACGGCCGACGACCTTCAAGCCTTTAGTTTCTAATTCAGTAATTAATTCGCCATTGACTTCATAACGATGCCGATGACGCTCAGTGATTTCATTGGTTTGATAAATTTTTGCAGCTAAGCTATTTGCAACCAAAATACATTTTTGGCCACCCAAACGCATAGTACCGCCCTTTTGCGATTTTTGACTGCGTTTTTGCATTTCTCCCGTTTCCGTTTGCCATTCGGTAATTAAACCAACGATAGGATAAGTCGTTTCACTATTAAATTCAGTACTGTGGGCATCAGCTTTACCTAATGCATGGCGAGCAAATTCAATAATCGCCGCTTGCATACCCAGACAAATCCCTAAAAACGGTATTTGCTGAGTTCTAGCATATTCAATCGCTTTTATTTTACCATCAACACCTCTATCACCAAATCCACCTGGGATTAAAATGGCATCAGCGTTTTTTAGTAATTCTGTCCCCTTTGTTTCAATATCTTCAGCATCGATATAGTCGATGCTTACTCGTAAACTAGTTTTAATGCCAGCGTGAATCAATGCTTCAGTGAGTGATTTATAGCAGTCAGTTAAATCGACATATTTGCCTACCATGGCAATATTAACTGCATCTTTAGGATGATTTAAAGAATGAATTACTGCTTGCCATTCACTTAAATCCGCAGGTTTTGCGATTAAATCTAGTTGCTCAATAATGATTTCATCTAAGTGTTGTCGATGCAACTCCATAGGAATTTGATAAACTGAAGGCACATCGATAAGTGAAATGACACCGCGCTCTTCGACATTGGTAAACAAAGCGATTTTACTGCGTTCATAATCCGGTAATGGTCTATCACTACGGCAAATTAGAATATTCGGTTGGATACCAATGGAACGCAATTCCTTCACTGAATGTTGCGTTGGCTTAGTTTTCAACTCTCCAGCTGTAGCAATATAAGGCAATAAGGTCAAATGCAAAAATAACGTATTGTGTGGCCCTAACTGCATGCGCATTTGCCGAATTGCTTCCAAAAACGGCAGTGATTCGATATCGCCTACCGTACCACCGATTTCAACTAAAGCAATATCGGCGTCCTTGGCTCCAGCAATGATACAAGATTTAATTTCATCGGTAATATGGGGAATGACTTGAACCGTTTTCCCAAGATAATCACCACGACGTTCTTTATGTAAAACATTGGCATAAATTCGCCCAGTGGTAAAATTATTTTTCTTGGTCATTTGGGTACGCACAAAGCGTTCATAATGGCCGAGATCAAGGTCAGTTTCTGCCCCATCCTCGGTAACAAAAACTTCACCATGCTGGAATGGACTCATTGTGCCCGGGTCGATATTAATATAAGGATCAAGCTTTAGTAGCGTTACTTTTAAGCCGCGTGCCTCCAACACAGCCCCTAGAGAAGCGGAAGCAATCCCTTTGCCAAGGGATGATACGACGCCACCAGTTACAAAGATATATTTTGTCATTACCAACCTGTTATTTGAATGCTCCTATATTAGCATAATTCAGTAATTGTAAGAAATTATGTTTTCAACAGGCAGAGATTTCTAGCGAAAAGCTAGCTTGATTCAAGGCTGAAACTTGCAAATATTCACTGTGAATGGCCCTCTAACAACTGCCAATAAGTCTTTGGTGATTGTTCTTGAAACATGGCTTTAGCAAGCTGCTTTTTAAACTCTTGCATTTCCGAGCGTTGATTATGCGCTTCAAATGCTTGTTGGTTGTCCCAAACCGAATACATCATAAATTCATTGGGTTGATCAACTGACTGATGAATATTATAGATGTGACAACCTGGATCTTGACGTGAATACAACATCATACCGGTTAAGTAACGTTTGGCGTAATCCGTCATATCTGGGGGGACAATACCGGCAATCATCACTGTAAATTTTTCTTGGCTCATCTTCTGTCCTTAGCAAGATAATTGAATTGACTTCTCATTATAACGGTTTATTCACTTGAAGTAACATCTTTGAGCACGCTATTAAAAAATATTGTGGTTAAGCTATCGGCCGGTATTGCCTTAACATAAATCGGGCCGACACTTAAATCGAGCCGGCACTGCCTTAACATAGCACTTGAATTTATTATGACTTTGAATTGCCGATTTTTATAGTGAATGAGTTATTATGTATATCATAAGCGCCAAAATGACAATATTCAGCTGGGCCTCGGTGATAAATATAACCCGGTTTGTGCCATCTATCGGTAAGGTTTTTCCTTAACTTAGCACTGCAAGTCGCTAGATACTTACCAGTTTTATTATCATATATCTGATAGATAAAACTAACTTCAACTGTTCTACCATTCAAAACCTCGACTGTTCTTTGAGATTGCTTACCTGTCTGGTTATTGTATAAGTCATAAGGTAGTAGTGGTGTTTCTGTAGTACCATGATAATTTAATGGATTGTGCTCTAAAACCGCACTTCTGTGCATGCTACCAGAGCTATCTATGACAGTAACAAAAAATGATTTTGCATAAACATGGGTAGCAAACAATCCGACAAATAAATAAATTACTAACGACAATATTTTTTTCATTTTATAAACACCTCATGATTTAATAATGTAACTAGTCAGAAATTTAACGAAAATAAG
>JBCDIY010000023.1:0-9731 GCA_038748435.1 Pseudomonadota bacterium
ATAATTTAATCGGTGTTGTCAATAATTATTTAATCAAATCTAGAAAATTATTTTCAGTGAGAATTTTCACACCAAGTTTTTCTGCTTTGGCTAACTTAGAACCAGGTTGATCGCCAACAACGAGGTAATCAGTGTTCTTTGAAATGGTATTAGTGACTTTGGCACCTAAGTTAATTAATTTATCTTTAGCAACATCACGGGAAAAACTCGTGAGTGTTCCGGTAATGACAAACGTTTTATCTGCAAGCTTTAGCTTTGATTGATCAGCTATTTTAATTTCAGGCCAATGGATGCCTGCTTTGATTAATCTATCGATAACTTTAATATTTTTCGCTTGTTGAAAAAAAATGACGATATGCTATGCAACTATCGGGCCAATATCCGGTAAACTTTGTAACGTTTCTACATCAGCTGTTTCAATTGTCGTTAAATCACGCAACTGATTTGCTAAAGTTTTTGCTGTCGTTTCGCCGACTTCACGAATTCCCAAGGCAAATAAAAATCGTGCTAAAGTGGTGGTTTTACTTTTTTCTACGGCTTGTAATAGATTATCTACAGATTTCTCACCCATACGTTCCATGGACATGAGTTGTTCTCGCGGTAAATGATATAAATCAGCGATGTCATGAACGTATTCACTATCTACCAATTGCTCGACTAACTTATCACCCAAGCCTTCAATATCCATCGCTTTGCGTGAGGCAAAATGTTTAATGGCTTGTTTACGTTGGGCCGAGCAAAACAACCCACCACTGCAACGAACCGCAATGCCGGCATCTTCAATGATCAATTCGGATCGACATACTGGGCATTGTTGCGGTAATTTTATTTGTTTTACATTTTTGCGTTTCGCTTTAATCGGGGCGACTACTTCTGGAATGACATCACCGGCACGACGAACGATCACATAATCGCCAATGCGAACATCTTTACGGTTTATCTCGCTCATATTGTGTAAAGTGGCATTACTAACGGTGACACCACCAACAAACACTGGCTCTAATCGTGCCACTGGCGTTAATATACCGGTTCGCCCGACTTGAAATTCTACTGAGTTTAATCGTGTCATTTCTTCATGTGCAGGAAACTTATAGGCAATGGCAAAACGCGGTGCCCTAGCAACAAAGCCAAGTTGTTGCTGCAGATTAATATCATTAACTTTAAAAACCACACCGTCTAATTCAAAATTTAAACTGTCTCTTAATTGCAGCATTTTCTGGTAATAAGCTTCACAAGCCTGCATGCCTAATGCCGTTTCTAAATAAGGGGCTATCGGTAAACCTAACAACTTTAAGTGCTCTAATTGTAACGTATGTCGTTGCGGAAATACTTTGGCTTCAATGGTCCCAAGGCCATGGCTAAAAAATGCCAAATGTCTTGTTGCAGTAATGTTAGCATCTAATTGGCGTAAACTCCCTGCTGCTGCATTGCGCGGATTGGCAAATGTTTTTTGTTGGTTATTCATTGCTTGTTGATTTAGTTTGCTAAAATCTGCTTTGGGAATATAAACCTCGCCACGCACTTCTAAGCGTTTTGGTAATTGATTTGATCTTAATTTTAGCGGGACAGTGGCAATGGTCCTGACATTTTGAGTAATATCCTCCCCCACACTGCCATCACCTCGGGTTGCCGCACGCGTTAATAAGCCATTTTCATATAATAGACTAACCGCAACACCATCTAATTTTGGCTCACAGGCAAACTCAATCTCTGCTGTCGTATGCAATCTATCTTGTACTCTGTTGTAGAACGCAGAAAATTCTGCAAGATCAAATGCATTATCAAGTGATAGCATCGGCATTTCATGCTTTATTTGAGTAAAAGCGGTTAACGGTGTTGCACCTACACGCTGTGTCGGCGAATCTGGAGTAATAAATTCTGGATGTTTATGTTCTAAATCTTGTAACTGCCGCAGTACTCTATCGTATTCACTGTCAGGAATGGTCGGTGCATCTGCAACATAATAACGATAATTATGTTCGTTAAGAATTTCTCTTAGATCTGCGATTTGTTTTGCGATTTTGCTTTGATTCGTCATACGCTATCTAAAAGCGTTTGGTATTCTGACAGTTTTGCTGGAGTTAATGGTTGACGTTGGTCATCTAACAATTCACCATTTAATTCTTCAGCCAACAATTGTGCGGTCGCATGCATTAATTTAAAAGCTTTATGATTAAACTCTCGGTCAGTTAATTGCATAAACAAAATTAACCCTTTGCAATCGACGTTACCCATATTATTAATATCAAACACACCAGGATTAGTCGCTCTGGCTAAGCTAAACAACTTGACGGTTTGTTGGTTAAGTTCAGCGTAACGATGAAAAATTGACATTTCACCAAATCTTAAACCTGCGGCCAACAATGTTTGTAACAAATCATAGCCCATAAATGTATGATCTTTTTTGGCAAAAATATTTAGTGCAATAATTGCAGTAGGTTTTACATTATTAGCTTCTACTTTAGGTGTTTGTGTTGCACTGGCTGGCTTTTTAGCGGGTTCTAACTTTAAATCATTATCGGCAAAAAGCTCCTTATCTTTGGAAAAAAGATTTGCAGATTCATGCTCATCCATGATTGGTTGATCACTAGTATAGTTTTGTTCTTCAGTATCCAATAAATTGCCTAAACTCGGTTGGACTGGTTTGAAAGCCATTTGATTTTGCTTCTTGCGCGCCAGAAAGTTTAAGATTAAGTAAAGTACTAAAGCTAATACAAACACTAAAACCACTGTTAAATCCGTTTTCATGCTCATGCTCCCGCCATTTCCACCGCTGCGTCTATATCTACAGCCACAAGTCGCGAGACCCCAGGTTCGCGCATGGCTACACCAATTAAATGTTTTGCCATTTCTATGGCTAATTTATTATGACTAATAAAAATGAACTGGACTTCTTTTGCCATTTCTTTAACTAAATTACAAAAGCGTATGACATTGGCATCATCTAACGGCGCATCAACCTCATCTAACATACAAAACGGTGCTGGATTTAATTGAAATAAAGAGAATACTAGTGAAATCGCTGTTAAGGCTTTTTCTCCACCAGATAATAAATGAATGGTTGCATTGCGTTTTCCTGGCGGTCTTGCCATGACAATCACACCAGTTTTTAATAGATCTTCCTCGGTCAACACCAAGCTGGCACTACCGCCACCAAAAATTTTTGGAAATAATTTTTCAAACTGGGCATTAGCTTGTTCATAAGTCGCTTTAAATCGATGCCGCGTTTCTTGATCAATCTTACGAATAGCTTTTTCTAAGGTTTCTAACGCTTCGACTAAATCTGCATGTTGAGTGTCTAGATAATTTTTTCTTTCTGTTAACGCTTCAAATTCTTCAATAGCGGCTAAATTAATTGCACCTAAACGTTCAATACGTCTGGCAATTGTGGTTAATTCATCTTGTAATTGTGTCAGTGACTTTTCAGCTGTTAACGTTTGTAAGGCTTGCTCTATCGATTGGCTTGTTTGTGCAAAATCAGTTTCAATCGTTTCGATTTTCACTTTGAATTGCTGTGCTTGTATACGTAAATCTTCAAGTTGATTGCGTACTTCTTCTAATTTACTTTCTGTTTGCAAACGTTGGGCATGTAAACTTTGCTGTTCTTGTTCGACTTGGCTTAATTTTTGTTTTGCGGTGCTAATTTCTTTTTCACGCTGTAGTCGTTCAGCTAATAGCGTTTGTAATTTCTGATCTAATGTCACCATTGGATCATCAAAGCCAACTAATTTTTCCTCGATGCTTTTAATTTGCTTTTGCTGATTTGCTTCATCAATACGACCTTGTTCTAAAGTTTGCTTTAGTGTATTGACTTGATGAATCAATTGCGAATGCTGTAACTCTAATTGATGAATATCATCACGTGATTGATGGTATTGTTCACGTAAATTATCGACTTTTTGTTGGCATTCATCACGATTAGCTATCAATGCTTCACGGTGTTGATGTTGTGAATCTATAGCAAGCTGCGCAGCTTCCATCACTTTTTGACAACTCTCTAGTGCTATATTAGTTTCACTGAGCTGTTGCTGTAAGCTAGCAACTTTGTCTGCTAATTCTTTAGCTTTAGTTTGTAAGTTTTCTTGTTTTTGTTCTGCTAATCTTAATTCCGTACGTTTATCGTTAAATTGCTGTTGAGCTTGTGTTAAAGACTGGCGCGTTAGTTTTTGATCTTGTTCTAAACTAGCTAATTTAGCATCACAGTCGGCAATTGCCGTTTCTAATTCACCTAATTCATCTTCGTGTTGATTAATTTTTTCTTGTAATTGTTTAATTGCGGTTTCACGTTCGATTACACCAGTTTTATCTGCGTGTTTACGCGAGATTTTTAGCCAATTATTACCTAACCAAATACCATCTCGGGTAATAATTGACTCACCTGGTTTAAGGTTGTTTCGATACTGCATGGCTTGTTGTAAATTATCAGCAGCAAGGATATGTTGTAATTTATATTGGTAAGGTAAGGCAGACTGCAATTTGTCTGCTAGGGTTGGCAATGCTTTAGCTGCGTCTTGGATATTTGGATTTGCTTGAGAAAATTGAATCAGCATTAAATCTGTTTGTGGGACTGATTCTATCAGTGATTGAACATCAATTGAATTTTCTAAACAAATAGCTTCAATTTCATTCGCTAATACGGTTTCTATCGCACGTTCCCAACCAGCTTCGACTTTTAACATTTGCCCTAAGCGTTTTTTATCTTGTAAGTTCTTTTGCTTTAACCAAGGAATTAAATCGCTATCAGTTTGACCCAGTGCGGCTTGTTGTAATCCGGTTAAAGTTGCAATTTTTTGTTTGAAATCATGCAAATTACGTTGTTTTGTTTGTAAGGTCTGATTTAATTCCGATCTTCGCTGTTTGGTTTGTTCGATCAATTCAAGTTGTTGCGTCAGTTTTTGCTCAATCTCAACAGTTCGCTGTTCGTGTTGTGCTAATGACTGTTGCACTGCATCGACCGAAATCGTTTCGACATCTTCTGCAGTTGCAGCTTTTACAGCAATCGTTTCACGTAATGTGGATGTGAGTTGTTGCTCCTGTTGTTGCAGATGCTCAAAGCGAGTTTTCTCAACGTTAGCTTTTGCGGAATTAGCACGATATTCTGTATTAAACTCATCCCATTGGGTTTGCCAATGTTTTAAATTTTGTTCCGCTTCTTGCAATGCTGTTTTAGTCGCCTGTGCAGCAGTTTTCATCGCGATTAATTCTGGGGCAATTTCTTCGACTTGGTCAGATAATGCTTGCTTTTGAACTTCTGCCTGTTCGAGTTTAGTTGCCAATGCTTGGATTTGTGCCAATGTCGCAGATTTAGTTTGTTTTAACGCTTCTAATTGTTGTTGTTGATGTTGCTTTGCTTGCTCGGTTTCAGCAATTTTTGCACGTAAATCATATAAATTTTCTTGGATTTTGTTTAATTCATCATTCGCACTAAAGTGCGCTTGACGTTGAGTTTCAGTTTGACTGTCAATATGGGTAATCGCTGTTTGTACTTGCTCATATTCACTGGCTTGTTGACTAATAGCTTGTTGTTTAGTTTGCGCTTGGGTTTGTAAATCTTGCCACTCAAGTGCAGCGATTTGTGCGCGCAGTAATGTTTCTTCTTCTTTATAAGTTTGGTACCGTTTTGCGGCATTGGCTTGACGTTGTAAGTGTTTTAGTTGTTTGTCGATTTCTTCACGAATATCACTTAGGCGTTCGAGGTTTTCTTTGGTATGAGAGATGCGTAACTCAGTTTCATGACGACGTTCTTTATATTTAGAAATACCGGCAGCTTCTTCTAGGTAAAGTCGCAATTCATCTGGTTTAGCTTCAATAATACGCGAAATGGTATCTTGCATGATGATGGAATAACTGCGCGAACCAATGCCTGTGCCTAAAAATAGATCAATGATATCTTTTCTACGACAACGGGTGTTATTGAGGTAATAGTTAGATTGACTCTCTCGATTGACGACACGCTTGATTGAGATTTCATTATATTCAGCATATTGACCACCTAAGCGACCATCAGAATTGTCAAAAATCAACTCGATCGAAGCTTGTGCTAACGGATTGCGCTGACCTGAGCCACTGAAAATGACATCTGTCATATCGCCGCGCATATATTTTGCTGAACTTTCACCCATGACCCAGCGTACGGCATCGAATATATTCGACTTACCGCACCCATTAGGGCCAACAACCGCATTGAGATTGCTTGGGAATTTGACCACCGTACGCTCAGGAAAAGATTTAAATCCTGCTATGACGATTTCATTTAATCGCATTAATTTTATATAACCTTTATAAGTCGTTGATCTATATGAATTAAGTGTGTTTAATATAAGTAGTTTACCTGAATCATTCAAGGTTGTATAGGCAAGCTTTTAGTTGGCCATCTATGAGATATTTGGAATCACTATTTATAAGGATAAATCCTATAAAATCTATGAGATAATTTATTCAGGTGCAACGCTAAACAATTTATACGGATTGATTTTGTTATACTTAAACTAATGCAAAACATAGAAATTTTACAAGCTAATATCGTTACCTTGAAGGTTGATGCTATTGTTAACGCGGCTAATTCGAGTTTGCTCGGCGGCGGCGGTGTTGATGGTGCGATTCATCAAGCAGCTGGACCTGAACTTTTAGCAGAATGCAAAACACTGAATGGCTGTCCTACTGGTGAAGCAAAAATAACCCAAGGTTATAACCTGGCAGCGAAATATGTTATCCATACTGTTGGCCCTATTTGGCACGGTGGGAATAATAATGAACCCAATTTACTCGCTAATTGCTATAAAAACTCGTTGGCTCTAGCTGCGACACACAAAATAAAAACCATCGCCTTTCCGGCCATTAGTTGCGGTGTATATGGTTATCCCATTGATGCTGCGGTACCGCTGGCGATTAAGACGGTATATCAGCACCTACAAAAGAATAAACACACTCTAGACAAAGTCTATTTCACTTGTTATGGTGAGGATATTTTGCAAGCCTATGTCAAATCCTTTGCCAGCTTTTTTAAGGAGTAAACTATGACCGATATGTCAGACATGTTTAATAAGTTTAAATCGATGATCGACCAATTCACTGGCCCCGGGCATAGTGAAAAAACTGAAGCTGCTTTAGCAGAAGAAAAGGATGAATTCAAAGCAAAGCTATTACAAATTGAATTATTCATTAATCAATTGCACGATACCCAAGTCATGCAAGCAAAAATGCTAAGTGATTTGCAAAAAAGTTTCGCTGCATTAAAAACTGAATTAATTAAAAATCAACAGACCGAGCAGGAAAAACCACAGAGTGACGCAACAGATAACAACAACGAATAAAAAACCTATCCTTGAAATTACCATCGGTGCTTCTTTATTAAGTTTTAGTGCAGTATTTGTACGTTTAACTCATACAGGCCCATTGACAGATGCATTTTACCGCATGTTTTTTGGTGGTATTTTTTTATTAATCATCGTGCTTTTTCGGCGTGATTCGATGAAATTAAATTTTGATGCGCTAAAATTTATTTTTTTAGCGGGTTTATTTTTTGGTGTCGACTTAATGTTTTGGCACAGCAGCATTAACAAGATTGGACCAGGACTCGCTACAGTTTTGGTCAATTTACAAGTTTTTATCCTGACTTTATTTAGCGTACTTTTTTATAAAGAAAATTTTGCTCCGCGTTATTTAATTGCCTTACCTTTAGCCATGCTAGGATTATATTTACTCATCGGTTATGAATGGGGTAGATTAAACGTTGTATATAAATCTGGTATTTATGAATGTCTTATCGCCACTATTTGGTATTCTTTGTATATTCTTGCTCTACGCAAAACCCAGCAAGTTAAAAATCCTTTACCAATATATCCTAACTTGTGTTACGTTTGTTTCGCTAGCGCTGCGGTTTTAGCTATTGCTATGGGGCTTACGCATGTGTCATTTAAAATTGATACTGTCAGCGATTTTAGCATGCTAGTCGCCTACGGATTATTTGCTCAAGTGTTTGGTTGGTTATTAATCTCTAAAGGGTTACCTAAAGTTACGGTTGCCGTCGCCGGCTTTTTATTATTGTTACAGCCGAGTTTTTCTATGTTGTGGGACATCATCTTTTTTCATAGACCCACACCACCGATTCAAATTACTGGTGCACTACTGACATTACTCGCGATCTACTTAGTCACCACTAGCAAAACCAAACCACTTAAATAATTTTTTACACGGAGAAAATGATAATGATTATCTATGAAGTAAATATTAAGACCCAACCAGAAATTTTTGCTGCTTACTATGATTGGTTATTGCCTCATGTGAAACAAATGTTGCAATACGCTGGTTTTAAAACAGCAACGCTACAACAAGATGAAACTGATGAATGCAAAATAACTGTATCTTATCAGGTGGCAACGCGTGAAGATTTAGAAAATTATTTGCAACATCATGCAAAGACTATGCGTGATGATGGTATTAATCGTTTTAACGATAAATTTAGTATTAGCCGCAGAATTTTTAAAGTGTTAGAAGCGTTTTAAATGCTTTTTTTATAAGTAAAAAATTTTTAAGAATTTTCAGTTATAACATTTTTTTTAATTGTTAAGATTTTTTGCTTAGTCAAACCAGTTGCCCGAACAATTAAATTAATATCTAAATTCTCCTTTAAACCTTAGCGATAGTGCTCATGTCCGGTATAGACAATACATGGATAAATTAACGGTCAATCTTCTTTGGGATGATTTCGATCATAATAGTAAACTGATAGCCGTTACTTCCCTGGCACATCACCCCAGATATATTTATGCATTTGTAATTGTAATCTGACCGGTAATTTATCTGCTAATATCCAGTCTGCCAAAATTTGTGGTGCTAATTTTTCATGATTCGGTGAAAATAAAATCGTTTGACATTTTTTTAATAATTCATATTCGTCCAAGCAATGCTTGACCCAATCATAATCATCACGGTTACCGATGACAAATTTAATCTGATCAGAATTTTTGAGGAAATTGAGATTAGTATAATTATTTTTGCCAATTTCATTTGAGGTCGGTGTTTTTAAATCCATAACCACTGCAACGCGCTTATCAACATTAGAAATATCTATAGCGCCACTCGTTTCTAAAGAAACCTGATAGCCTTGATCACATAATTGAGTCAATAATTGATGGCAAGCAGGTTGGGCCAATGGTTCCCCACCAGTCACGGTAATATATTTAGGATTATAATTAGCGACTATTTTTAAAATTTCTGTTAGCGGAATTTTTTTCCCGCCATGGAAAGCGTATTCAGTATCACAATAACTACACCTTAATGGACAGCCAGTCAAACGGACGAATACCGTTGGCCAACCAACAGTATTCGCCTCGCCTTGAATGGAATAGAATATTTCAGTGATTCTGAGTGTTGGCGTTTGGGTTTTGCTTTTGGACATCATTTTGGTTTAACTGCGCAATCATTCGTAAACGGTTATTGGCCAATTGAGCTACGGTTGTATTCGGATACTTTTGCGTAACTTGCAGTAATTGCTGTTTAGCTTTAACAAACTGGCCAATATCATAATAAACAAAGCCAATTTTTAGCAATGCATCAGGTATCTTTGGACTTTGTGGATAGCGATTAGCAACAACTTGGAATTGGGTTAGCGCTTTTTGCGTCTGATTTTTTAATAAATACAGTTCACCTAGCCAATAATGTGCATTAGAAATATAGTGGCCTTGAGGATGGTTTTTTAAATAACTCTCCATAGCAACTTGTGCTTGCTC
>JBCDIY010000024.1:0-9713 GCA_038748435.1 Pseudomonadota bacterium
AGTTTCGCTGTAATCTGTGACACCATATTAGGGACATTGCGATTGACAATGGTAATGCGATATCCGTTTAAATGCGGCAAACTGGTGTCAGGAAAATTTACTGAGTTAACAATATTACCATGCAATAAAAACTCTGCTACTTGTGCAAATGCCATCTGCGCACATTTTTCTTGTGCTTCTAGCATTGATGCACCAAGATGAGGTAAGGTAATCACTTCGGGAATGTCACGAAAATCTTCATGTGGAAAATCACACACATAAGCACTTAATTTTTTAGCTTTGATTGCTGCAATTAAAGCATTTTGATTAACAATTTCTTGTCTGGCAAAATTTAATAACACTGCAGTTGATTTTATTTTTTCGAGCTGTACTAAGCCGATTAAATTCTGGGTCTTTTCAGTGAATGGCACATGCAGACTAATATAATCTGCCACAGCAAATATTTCATCTAAATAATGTGCTTGTTTAACTTGAGCGGATAATTGCCAAGAATTTCTTACCGTAATATGCGGATCATAACCGATAACTTGCATACCTAAAGCAATTGCTGCATTCGCCACCCTGACGCCGATATTACCTAATCCAATAATACCCAAAGTTTTATCAGCAATTTCAACACCAACATAAGTTTTTTTACCCTGTTCGACTTTGGCTGTTAATTGCTTTCCTGCCTCTTGTAACTGTTTGACATAATCCCATGAAACACAAATATTGCGACTCGCTAAAAGCATACCGCTGATGACTAATTCTTTGACTGCATTGGCATTAGCACCTGGCGTATTCATAACAACGATGCCGGTTTTAGAGAGTTTATCGATAGGCACATTATTCACACCCACACCGGCACGAGCAACCACTTTGACCTGATCATCAATTTTTTCTTGATGTAAATCATGCGAGCGCAAGACGATAGCATCGGCATGCTCAATTTCATGGCTCAAAGAAAATTTATCCAAAAAATCCGCTGCTAAATGCCCAGTGGCTAAATGATTAAATAATTTAATTTTATATGCCATGATACTTCCTTGCAAAATCATCCATAAAATCGATAAGTGCATCAACCCCTGTCTCTGGCATCGCATTATACAAGCTTGCCCGCATACCACCGACTAGGCGATGACCTTTCAAATTAACGAGGCCGGCTGCATCGGCTTGTTTGAGAAAAGCCGGATTCAAAGCTTCATCACGTAATAAGAATGGAATATTGACATTAGAACGCGAATTTAAATCGACTGAATTATAATAAAATTCCGATTGATCGATAAAATCATAAAGTTTTTTAGCTTTGCGGCGATTTTGCTCTGCCATCGCTTGCACACCGCCTTGCTGTAACATCCATTTAAAAACTAAACCAGAAATATACCAACTAAACATAGCCGGAGTATTATACATCGAATGATTTTCCGCTTGCGTTTTGTAACTCAACAATGTTGGCGTGGTTGGAATCGGTTCGACGAGTAAATCATCACGAATGATAATCATGGTAATCCCAGCACAACCGGCATTTTTTTGCGCGCCGGCATAAATCATGCCAAATTTGCTAATATTTAATTCCCGTGCTAAAAAACAAGAAGATACATCAGCAATTAATGGTACCTCAGCGGTATCTGGAACATCGTGAAATTCCACGCCATCGATAGTTTCATTCAAACATAAGTGCGCATAGGCAGCATTTTTGTCTAACTGCCATTGGCTCTTCTCAGGAATAGCTACGGGTTTCGCATCGGGCACTTCCGTCACCACATTAATTTGACCATAGCGCTTAGCTTCGTTATAGGCTTTTCTAGACCAAATCCCGGTATTAAAATAATCTGCGGTCAAACCTGGCTTTAAAAAATTCATCGCAATCATCGAAAATTGTAAAGTTGCCCCACCTTGCATAAAAATAATTTGATAATTATCCGGCAAATTTAACAAGGTTTTTAAATCATTTTCTGAATTTGTCGCCATCGCCGCGAACTCTGGCGTTCTATGGCCAATTTCCATGATGGAATAACCTAAGCCATGCCAGCTTAATAAGTCATCTCGGGCAATTTCAAGAACTTCCGTTGGCAAAACACCGGGGCCGGCACCAAAATTAAAGACACGTTTTGTTTGTTTGTTCATGTTTTATACCATCTTAAAATTGTATTCGTTGAAACACATAATATATACAGCAATTTCAAAAACTTCCGTAGGCAAAATATCGAGGCCGGCAGCAAAATTAAAGACACGTTTTGTTTGTTCATTTTTTATATCGCTTATAAGTTTATCTGTCGCAACAGATAACGTATAATGAAAATTCATCAGCGTCAATAGCTATAAATAAACATGCTAAATAAGCAACTCGCAAAACAATTATGCTTCAGTGATAACCTTATTTTAACACCAAACCAACGTCTAGCGGCTTACCTCTCTAAACTGCAACAAAAACTGCAAATCACTCATGGCCAGCGTTGTTGGCAACCGGCAAAGATCCTTCCACTGATGACTTTTTTAAAAAATCTCAGCTTAGAGCTAATGGCCAAGCAGGAATTAGCACCAAAGCTCATCCTAAACTCACAACAATGCCAATACTTATGGCAAAAAATATTACAACAAGGGCTTGATCCTGATTTACCGACACAGGTCCCGAAACTAGCCGAACTCACTTATAAAGCTTATGCTTTGTGTCATCAATGGCAAATTGACTGGAACGATCAAACATTTGCTTTCGCTAAAGAAACCAAATTTTTTTCCCAACTCGCCATAGCTTATGAAAACTATTGTGATAACCATGACTATCTGGATGAAAATCGTATCATTGCTCAATTGCTTGGCTTAACTGACAATCCTTATGATTTTGATCGGATTTATTTATATGGATTTCTAGAAACTTATCCCTTGCTCGATAATCTGCTGCAGCAATTTAAACAATTCTCTATAAAAATAACTGTTCATCAAGCAGAAACTCGTGCTACAAATATTAAGCGCGTCACTGGTAAGAACGAAAAAGCAACTTACGCTAAACTCGCCGATTATTGTCATGCATCATATAGAAAAACCCCCAACAAAACCATCGGCATCATCGTGCCGAATTTAAGCCAAGCCCGAATAGATATAGATAAAGCTTTTAGCAAAGCATTTTATGCGAATGAATATATTAATCTTAAACGGAATTACACACGTGCATTTAACCTTTCATCTGGCCAAGCTTTATGGGATTATGCTTTGATATACACGGCTTTCTTACTCTTTGAATTAGACGCAAAATCGATGGATATTAATCAAGTGAGTTACTTATTGCGTTCTAGCGTTTTATTTTCTACTGAACAATTAGATTTAACCCTGCAAGCTGACACTGCATTAAAAAATAAACAACAAAAAGTTATTTATAAAAACGAACTCTTAACTATGCTTTATGAATTTTGCCCTGAAGTTGGCGAACAATTTAGTGGCTTATTCGATTTAAAACAAAAATATCTGCAGCAAAAATTAGCCATGTCGCAATGGCTGGTATATTTTCAGCAAATTTTAGCGATTTTCGCTTGGCCAGGACATAGAACCTTAGATTCGCACGACTATCAGTTAGCACAAAGTTTTTTAACATTGTTACAAGCATGTTATAGTTTAGATATTCTTGAAGAAAAATTCAGCCTGAAGCAAAGTTTAACTTTCATTAAACTTAAATTACAACAAAGTTTGTTTCAACCGCAATCACACAATGAACCGATACAAATTTTAGGGGTTTTAGAAGGGATTGGCATTGAATTTGACGAATTATGGTTGTTAAATTTAACCGCCACCACCTTACCAGCAATTGCCAAACCCAATCCATTTCTGCCTTATCAATTACAAAAACAAATCGGCTTACCCAGTTCATCGCCAACACGCGAACTTGTCTACGCACAGACATTACTTAATACTTATTTTCATCAAGCAAATACGATTTTTTTACATCACCAGCAAGTGGATAATGACGACCAACCCATCGCACCCAGCCCATTAATTACACAAATAGCTACAACAAATCTGTTAGAAAATTGTAATCAAGCAGATCCCTGCGCATTGAAAATTCACCAAGTAAGTCAATTAGAAAAATATGTCAGCGAAAATCAAGTTGCATTAACTACAGAAGAACGAGCAAAAATCACTGGCGGTAGCGATATCTTAAAACAAATGGCTTTATGCCCATTTCGCAGCTTTGCTTATCATCGCTTAAAAATTAAATCGGCATTGCAACCGTTAAGTGAAATCAGCCCGCTTACCTTAGGCAACATTCTCCATCGAGTTTTAGAACTGTTTTGGCGTCAAGTTCAAACGCAAAAAAATCTGCTGCAAATGTCGCATGAGACTGTGCAAGCGCAGTTAAAAAAGCTAATCACGCAATGCTTTTTGCAAAATTATTCGCAGGAATTCCATGCAAATCATCAAAATTTAATTCACTTAAATATAGAAAAATTACTCATCACTTTGTTAGATTATGTAAATTTAGAAAAGCAGCGACCAGAATTTAGCGTTATTGCTACCGAAAAAAAATTACTGCTTAATTTAGCTGGATTAGCCTTAAAGCTGCGTATCGATAGAATTGATGAACTTGAAGACAACGCCTATCTATTAATCGATTATAAAACCACCAGCCCAAGTATCAATAGTTTATTTAGTACAAGACCTGAAGAACCGCAACTATTACTTTATGCTGTCAATCAAAAGGTTTATATCGATGCTGTGAGTTTTCTGCAAATCCAACCGCAGGAAAACAAATTTAATGGTCTTGCAGAAGGCGATAGCAACATTAAAGGCATTGCTCGTTTAGATAAAGTCAGGAATGCCGATGCCAATGAATGGCATGTGCAGCTGCAACACTGGCAAGATAATTTAACCGAATTAGCACAACAATTTATCCATGGTGAATGTCAGCTGGATCCAAAAAATCTTGCAAATACTTGCGGAAAATGTGAATTACAAAGCCTATGTCGAGTCAACGATGAATAAATTAGCAGATAGTCATGCAAGAACAGCCGCATTAAACATAACCCAATCTTATATTGTCCAAGCTCCGGCCGGTTCTGGAAAAACTGAGCTATTGACGCAACGTTATTTGGCATTAGTCGCAAATGCTTGCCAATATCCGGAAGAAATTATCGCTATTACATTTACCCGTAAAGCAGTTCATGAGATGCAGCAACGAATTTTAAACGCTTTAAGCGCCGCTAAAGAGAATACAGCTATCGAATCAGCGCATCAACAAATTACCAGAAAATTGGCTTTAAAAGTACTTGCTAAAGATAAGCAACAAGATTGGAATTTACTGCAAAACCCAGCCAGATTGCAAATATTTACTATCGATTCATTATGCCAGCGGATTTTAACTCAACTACCGGTCTTAGCAGAAATTGGGCCGATAAATAATATTGCTGACAATGCTGATGAAATTTATGAAATTGCTGCTTTACAAACACTACAAATGTTAGAAGATCAAAATCCTTGGCAAACTGCTCTCACCACACTCGTCTCGGCATTAGATAATAAATTAGAACGCTTAAAAAAGTTAATTGTGAATATGCTAGCAAAGCGCCAACAATGGTTGCCTTATTTAAGCCATAGAGACCAAAGAAAATTTTTAGAGGATAACTTAAAAAATGTGATTGAAGCACAATTGGGAATGGTCTATGCAAATATTCCTCAAGATTTACACTCACAAATTGTTATGTCATGTCAGTTTATCGGTAATAACTTTGATGAAGATAAGCCGTTGCGACAATTGGCGTCAATCACTGAGCTACCCTCTGCGACTGTAGAAAATTTAGCGACTTGGCAGTTAATCCTGCGCACCTGGGTAACAGATAAAATCACTTGGCGTAAAAGCTTAGATATACGCATTGGCTTTCCCAACGATAACGAGGGTAAAGCTTATAAAAAAATACACAAAGAGATTATCGCCCAGTTAGCGACAATTCCGAATTTGCTCAATGCCATTAGCGATATTTCCCAAGCCCCGAGACCTACTTATGCTGACGATCAATGGCAATTACTCAATGCATTATTGACCATACTCCCCGTTGCTGTTGCGCAACTCCAATTAGTTTTTCAAAGTCAAAACTGTGTCGATCATAGTGAAGTTAATCTGCGTGCTTCGATGGCACTCGGACAATTAGATAATCCTAGCAATTTAAACCTTAATTTGGATCATAAAATTCAGCATATTCTCATCGATGAATTTCAAGATACTGCTATCGCACAATTTCATTTACTCGAAAAGCTAACCTCAGGCTGGCAAATCGATGATGGTCGAACTTTATTTATCGTCGGCGATCCACAACAGTCGATCTATCGGTTCCGCCAAGCTGAAGTGAGTTTGTTTTTACAAGCACAGCAATTTGGCATCGGCGATATTCCATTACAGAATTTAACCCTGAGTAGTAATTTTCGCTCGGATAAAATCATCGTTGATAATAATAATGCACTTTATAACAGCATCATGCCAAGTAAAAATAATTTAGTTTTAAGCGCCATCGCTTTTTGTCCTTCAACTGCAATGCAGTACTCACAAACAGGAGATTTCAATTTAAATCTTTATGCTAATGAAAGCGAACAAGCCGTAGCATTGATCAAACAAATTAAATCATTGCAATTACACCACCCTGAAGAAACGATTGCCATCTTGGTTGCCACCCGCAGTCAACTCACACACATCATCCCACAATTAAACAAACAGCAACTTGCTTTTCGCGCGACTGAAATCGATGCATTGGCAAGTATTCCTTTAATATTAGATCTGTTTGCCCTAACTTCAGCATTACTAAATTTTAACGATGATTTAGCATGGTATACGATTTTACGTGCGCCATGGCTAGGCTTAAATTTAAGCCAAATCCTGACAATCAGCCAAAATCCCGCTGCAACCGTATTGGCCAAACTCAAAGCGAGTGTAAATATAGCTGCAAAAAAAACCCATGGAAGAATTACACAGTTTATCCAAGTGATTGACAATGCATTACAACAACGCCATCGCTTTAATTTAAGTCAATGGTTAGAAGCAACTTGGTTAGCTTTAGCAGGTCCAGCCTGTATAAAACAAGTGATTGAAATTGATTATGCTGCAAGTTACTTTGAATTACTAGAACAACACACTACGGGTGGAGATATACTAGATCTACAGCAATTCAAAACAAAACTTAACCAGACTTATATTAACCGTAATAGCCCTGCAGCAAACCCAATTGAAATTATGACAATCCATAAAGCCAAAGGATTAGAATTTGATAATGTCTTTCTACCCAGCCTAGATAAAAAAACTAAATCTAACTCACCGGAATTATTCGCTTGGTTACAACAAACTACTCAAGCTAAACAGGAGCAACTGCTATTAGCACCGATTAAAATAGCGAAAAAAGAAGCGATTTATGATTATCTTACTTATGAAGAAAACAAAAAACAGCAATATGAACTGGTACGCAAATTTTATGTCGCAACAACACGGGCAAAGAAACGCTGTTTTCTCTCTAGCTGCGTCAAACAAAATAAAAAAAATGAATATATTATTCCAAAAAATAGTTTACTTAGCTTGTTAGAATATCATTTTAGTG
Organism: Pseudomonadota bacterium; assembly: GCA_038748435.1. GTDB lineage: Bacteria > Pseudomonadota > Gammaproteobacteria > JBGSLN01 > JBGSLN01 > JBCDIY01. Next base: position 7,548 of record JBCDIY010000024.1, read on the forward strand.
ATACTTTCACAGAGTTTATTCCAAAAGAACAAGCAGAACAAGATGAAAGCTTTGACCATGGCGCTTTGGCCAGGCTTGCTGCTGATTTTAACCATCCGTTTCGTCTGGAAATGCAAGATGAAAACCCCAAAGCTAATCCACTAGAAATTAATTTTAGTACCAACCCACAAGCGATCATTGGCACGGTCGCGCATAAAATCATTGAAATCCTGTCACAATCTAATAAACTCGCATTGAAAGGGATTCTGGCATTTGCCAAACAACATTTACTTTATTTAGGTTTAGCACCGCATTTATTAAAAAATGCATTATCAACTATAGAAACTGCCTATCAAAATCTTGTTGCTGATCCGCAAGCTCAGTGGCTATTAAAACCGCGTCCTTCAGCAAAATCAGAATTAAGTTTATCTTTGCATAGCAAAAATAAAGTCAAAAATTTAATTATCGATAGAACTTTCATTGAGGACAACACACGCTGGATTATCGATTATAAATACACCCAGCCCAATAATACATCTTTAGAAAATTTCTTAGCCGAACAAAGAAAAACTTACCAATCGCAATTAAACCAATATGCCCAAGCTTTTGCACAACTTGAATCTTTACCGATAAAACTAGCTTTGTATTTTCCGTTACTACCCCATTTATTTCATTGGCATTATGAGCCAACGACGATATTAGAAATCGATTAATATGCACAATTTAAATTAGCATTGTTGGATTTTTATTTTTGTTATGGTGGTGGAAGTTCATTGTGAGAAACAGTTTTTGGTTCAAATAACTCTTTTTCTTTTGTAGCTTCGTGACAAAAATAACTGCACGGTGCTGTAATATAAGAAGCTACATTACTCGCTTGGCTGCCGACATAACTCGCGCATTTTTCTAGAGGAGTCATTATACAAGATGGCAGTATCCAATCAACTAAATTGTAGAGACCATGGCCTAAGGTAGAAACCCCTTCGTCCACTTGTTTACGCACAAAAAGCGTATATTGCCAGGCAGCAAGTGCTAAAATTGGAAATAAACTCCAAGCAAATATGCCTGCGTCTTTATTGAAATGTTGTGAATCATATTGACCATCCCACAGCGTATAAGCAAAAGCAATACCAGCTAAAACAAATGTCGACCAAGCACCTGTAATCAGAAACTTAGTAATGATATTCAATTTCCAAAAACTCGGTTGTATATCTTTTTCGTTAGAATTTTCGGTTTGTTGATTTTTTTTCCAGGTTGATTTTAAGTCATCCCGGCATTGAGTACACATAATATAGTAAATAATGCAAAAAGCATTGATATAACCAAAAATTCTGGATATTTCATCGTCTTTTTCATTTTTTATAAAATTAATATTGAGAAAATGGCCTGTTTGGTCACCAATCGCAAAAGAACGTAAAGCACGATTAATTAAGTTACAAATAGTTCTTACTAACCAGAACCAAAAACCTAAGCTCTTAAAAAATGATCCTAGCCCTTTATTATACAAGCCAAAAGTAAAAATATTTTTTACAAAATCTGCTAAATTAGCTGCTGAATTAGGAATTCTATTTCGAGTTTGCATTAATAGCAATGCAAATGCGCCACCATAGGCGTAACATGCCAATCCAATACCCCACGGTGTTTTACCAAACCAACGTAAAAAGCCTTGTGCTACAGTCATCACTGAAATGGCAAATGCTGTTAAGATTAGTGAATAGTGTAAACCCAAAAATAGATTGAAAGCAGTGCTGTTGGTTTTTGTTTCTTTAATTAATTGATAATCTTTGCGACGCTGCCAAGTAAATATTGTCACTAGCTTTAGCTTAAAATATTCATACAATTCACCAATACTTTCCTTTATCGCTTTTCTAGGATCACCAATAGAAAGCATAGTGGTAAGTGTATCTAACGAGGCGATTACCCAAGCAGCATACATAACAGGAGGTAATGATGATACAGATTCATCATCAGCAAATGTTTGCCCTGAAATACCAATAGCGTTTAAAATGGCCCGTACAGAAAACCAAGTAAAACCGACTTCAGGTAAGATTAAAATTATCGCCAGAGCAATTAAAATTTTTTCATCGTAATTGTTTTTTGCCATAAATCTGATACCTTTAAATATTAAATTTCAATGTTGTTGATAATGCAATACAAATCTGTGCTACCTTTTTTCCAAAGCCGTTGTTG
>JBCDIY010000025.1:0-9706 GCA_038748435.1 Pseudomonadota bacterium
ATGAAGGTTACAATTTAACAACATTTATGAATGTAAAAGATATAAGACGAATAAATTTAAGATCTTTGGCACAAAAAGTCGGTGGTATCACTTCAGTAGCAAAAATCCTAGGTAAGTCACAAAGTCAAATTAGTCATCTTATTGGTGCCAATCCTGTTAAAAACATAGGCGATAATTTAGCCCAGCAAATAGAACGATGCTTTAACAAACCTCCAGGTTGGTTAGACAAAGAAGCCGCCCAACCGATGGCTTTGGACATTAATCAAATGCAACATAAACAACTCGCTGAAAATATGATCTGGGTGCCTGTATTAACCCCCGAACAACTTTTAACGATAGATATCAATAAGTTAAGTCATAGTAACAATGAATTTTCAGTCATCCCCATTAATCAACAATTAGGTTACAACTTATTTGGATTGCGAATCTTTGATAGCGATATTGCTGGCCTTAGACTTACTCCTGAGGTAAAAACACATGCGATCGCCATCATAGCACCACAAGCAAGATTAGAAAATTATGGCTACATACTTGCTGCCAGCCACTTTACCGAGACACCGAAAATTCGCCAAGTCATTACAACGGATACGGAACGTTTTTTAGCCATGTTAACTCCTGATGGTAAAAAAATGGTCCTTAATGAACAAACCAAACTCTATGGCGTAGTAAAAAAAATTATTTTGAATTTAGAATGAAAGTACAGATCATTGCACCGACACAAAAAACCCCAGAATGGGTGAAAATTTCGATCAATGAATATCAAAAACGTTTAAAAAACGAGTTAAAGCTTGAAATTATAGATATTCCATTAATAAATCGTTTAAAAAAACCGTTGAAAGAAATTATTACTCAGGAAGGTAAAAAAATAATTAAGCATATTCCCCAAGCTAGCTTTGTCATTGCATTAACCGAAACAGGTAATTTATTATCAAGCCAAGCCTTTGCCCAACATTTAGGACAATGGTATCAACAGCACCCATCACTTAGCTTTATTATTGGTTCGCCTGAAGGACTTGCGGATATTTGTCGTGACAAAGCCAATTTTACCCTTTCGTTATCACCGCTCACTTTTCCCCATAGCATGGTGAAAGTCATACTCATCGAGCAATTATATAGAGCCATTACTATTCTAAAAGGCCACCCCTATCATAAATAACCCAAGGAAATTTAACTGACACTAGCAAATTAAGGTATGATAGCCTTTTATTTGACTTAAAAAACAGTAACTATAGTGCGATGCCAATATCAACGATTCACAATAAAAAATTAGAACGCAATCAATATCGTTCTCGCCTATTGACCCTGACGCTCATCGTCTTATTTTTTATTTTAGTGCTGTTAGCGAGATTATTTTATTTGCAAATCAGTGAACACCATCGCTATGTGACTTTATCTAAACAAAATCAAATTGCCGTTATCCCTATCGCTCCAGCAAGAGGTTTAATTTTTGATAGAAATGGCATATTACTCGCAAAAAACAAACCCGTTTTCAGTTTAGATATTATCCCCTACAAGGTAAAACACTTAAAAAAAACCCTTGCCGCTTTAAAAAAAATTGTTCCACTTAGCCGAGATGAAGTTGCAGAATTTTATAAAACTCTCAGACAAAAGCGAGCATTTGATCCAGTACCATTAAAATATAATCTGAGTCAAACCGAAATGGCTGAATTTGCCGTAAATCAATGGCGTTTTCCGGGCGTCATGATCAATGCGCATCTGCTGAGGTATTACCCTTACAACGGCGAATTTGCACATGTCCTCGGCTACATGGGAAGAATCGACGCCAAAGAGTTAGCGCAATTAAGTCAGAGTAATTACAGTGCGACTAATTACATCGGCAAAACAGGAATCGAAAAATATTATGAAAAATTACTCCATGGACAAGTGGGTTACCAACAAGTTGAGATCGATGCTGCCGGTCATATCGTTAGGGTTTTAAAGCGTAAACCACCAGTTTCCGGAGCAAATTTATATTTAACCATAGATAGTAAATTAGAACAGGTGGCAGAAAAAGCCTTAGGTAATAATCGTGGCGCTGTTGTCGCAATTCAACCCAACACTGGGCAAATCTTAGCTATGGTAAGTTCGCCAACTTATAATCCAAATTTGTTTGTTTCTGGAATTTCTAGCAAAGCTTATCAAGCACTAAAAAATTCTCCTAATAAACCACTTTACAATCGTGCCATTCGTGGTTTATTTGCGATTGGCTCGACAATTAAACCCTTCATTAGTCTTGAAGCACTGGCAGAACATGTTATTACACCACAAACAACGATATTCGATCCCGGTTATTTCATTTATGCTCATCATATTTATCACGATTGGCGCAAAGGCGGACATGGTTATGTGAATGTTACAAAAGCCATTATTGTTTCTTGTGATACTTTCTTTTACCGCTTAGCAGTCCATTTAGGCATTAATAATATCGATAAAGTCTTAGCTGCCTTTGGATTTGGCCAACCCACCGGGGTCGATTTAAATGACGAATTACCTGGTGTCTTGCCTTCACCTAGTTGGAAAATGCATCATATTGGTCATCCTTGGTATACCGGCGATACCATTAATACCGATGTCGGCCAGGGATTTTTCCTCGCTACGCCGTTACAAATTGCCAATGCCGTCGCTACTCTTGCTACCCATGGCATACGTCATCAACCGACTTTATTAATGCAACTACAATACCCGCATGGCATAATGCAAATACAACAAAGCAAAGCCTACCCACAAATTAATTTTCCCCAAGCTGACTGGCGAATTGTTATTAATGCCATGCAAAAAGTGATTACTTCTAAAGAAGGTACTGGATTTCGCTTTGGCCGTAATACACCATACACCGTTGCCGCAAAAACTGGAACTGCTCAAGTTTATACAGCTACTTATCGATATCAAGATCAAGATTTGCCGGAAAATTTACGCGATAATTCCTTATTTATTGCCTTTGCGCCGATAAATCATCCACGGATTGCCATTGCTGTTATTGACGAACATAGTGAATTGGCTCCGGTTGTTGCGCGTAAAGTTATCGATTATTATTTGTTAACTGAAAAACATTGGTCAAAAGCAAATGAAACCCATTAAAACCAAGCAAGAATATAATATTTATAACTTAGGAAATAGAATTTTAACTAGCTATCGTTTTATCGATATTACGCTTCTGTGCCTATTAACTATTATTTGTATCTTTGGCTTATTTATTTTATATAGTGCTTCGAATCAAAACCTACATATGGTGGAACAACAAAGTGTACGATTTATTTTAGGAATTATGATTATGTTTGCGCTGGCGCAAGTTCCTCCAGATAAGTTACGCACTTGGGCTATTTGGTTATTTATTTTAGCGGTTTTCTCACTGCTGGTTGTATTAGTGCTGGGACATATTGGTAAAGGGGCAAAACGCTGGCTAAATTTAGGTTTTTTTCGCTTGCAGCCATCAGAACTAATGCTAGTGGCATTACCTATGGTACTCGCTTGGTATTTTGAAAATAAAATACTTCCCCCCAAAGCAATTTATCTTATTTTAGCTTCGATCATGATCCTAATACCAGCAGCTTTAATTGCCAAGCAACCCGATTTAGGTACTGCAGTACTACTCGTTGTAACCGGTAGTAGTGTTATTTTACTTGCTGGGTTGCGCTGGCGGGTTGTGATGAGTCTAGTCGGCTTATTTATAGCCAGCGCACCATTGATTTGGCATTATATGCGTAATTATCAAAAAGCCCGTGTCTTAACATTTTTAAATCCTGAATCTGATCCACTCGGACGCGGCTATCATATCATTCAATCGAAAATAGCAATCGGTTCTGGCGGCTTACTTGGTAAAGGTTGGTTACATGGCACACAGTCACATTTACAGTTTTTACCCGAACATGCAACAGATTTTATTTTCTCTGTCTGTAGTGAAGAATTTGGTTTTATCGGCTGTTTGCTTTTAATATTATTATATTTTCTGATTATCTTAAGAGCGTTTTATATCGCTTATCACGCCCAAAATACCTTTACCCGCTTGTTGGCCGGCAGTTTAGGACTCATGTTCTTTTTTTCCTTTTTTATTAATATAGGCATGGTGACTGGCTTATTGCCCGTTGTTGGGTTACCGTTACCTTTGATCAGCTACGGTGGCAGTTCCATCGTCACTTTTTTTGCCAGTTTCGGCATTATCATGTCGATACATACACATCGCAAGTTGGTAAGCCATTAGGTTTTAAACTCCTACTTGTCATGTATTTTTTAATGTCTGCAGGTGATTTTCGAATATTCGCGGTGAAATTTTAATCTGCTTATATCCATCAAAACCAATGAGAAATGGAGGCGAATTTTTAAGTATAAAATTGTATTTTTTAGCATATGGTAAAAATAGTTAGTTAATTTAGCAAACTATCTGCTTTAAAAAATTGTAGGTTAGGTTGAGCGACAGCGAAGCCCAACAAAAAAACCGGAATTTGATCCAGCTTTTAACAATACCTAGCGCGTTTTATTGTCAATTTAATAAGACTTACGAAAAGCGATGCTAGGCAAGGCAAAAGCGAGCGAAAAACCGCAGTTTACATAAAGTATATGAAAATTTTGAGCGAGCTTTTAACAAAGCATAGCGCGTTTTGCGGAAGTCTTATCCAATTTAGACAAGACTTTGAAATTTTCCTATACTAAACAGTGCTTTTAATTTTTATCACATGATCAATTTTTATCACGGGGATACCCATGAAGCTATCTTATATCAAAGGGATTTTTTTATCTGCTGTATTAGTTTTATTAAATTTTCTCTACATTAATATTGCTTGTGCTGATAAAGCAGTGAATACACCTGCTGCTAAAGCTTTTATTCAAAAAACCGCCAAAGAATACAAAATTGATCCCAGTTATATCCGTTACCTGCTGCGTAGAGCGAAATATTTGCCACAAGTGATTCCTTCTATGGAAGCACCTCCAGAAAAAACACTCACATGGTACCAATATAGAAACGAATTGATCACACCAGAAAAAATTGCCGACGGCATAAAATTTTGGGACAAGAGTAATAAACTTTTAGATTGGGCCAAACGTGAATATGGCGTACCCCAAGAAATTATTCTTGCCATTATCGGTATTGAAAGTAATTATGGTAAAAATATGGGAAGGTTACGTGTATTAGATGTGTTAACCACACTAGCGTTTTATTATCCACCACGCGAAAAATTCTATCGCAGTGAACTTGCCGCATTCATTGCTTTAGCGAAAACACTAGACCGTAGCCCATTTTCCTTTTACGGTTCTTATGGCGGTGCCATGGGCATGCCACAATTTATGCCGAGTAACTATCTTTATTATGGGGTAGATTTCCACGGTAGCAAATATCCAAACATATTTAAAGATAAAGCTGATGCTATTTTTAGTGTGGCAAATTTTTTACGGCAAAAAGGTTGGGAACCGAATGAACCGATTATTCTACCTGCAAAAATTAGTGGCAATGATTATAGAGCATTACTGCGTAAAGAAGGCAAACACTTAAGTAAACCTAAATTTAATCTCAGAACGATTGCTAAATATGGCGTGGTTCCCGAAGGCTTTGTCGACGATAGATTACGTGCCAATTTAATTGTTTTTACCGAAGCTAACGATACAAAATCCTATTGGCTGGCACTTAATAACTTTTACACACTAAAAAGATATAATAATAGTAACTTATATGCCATGGCTGTGTATTCTTTAGGTCAGCAATTACGCCTAAAGTGGGACCAACTACAAAATCAAAGGCGCACTAAAAAAGCTGCGACAAAAAAGAATTAAATAAAATATAAAACTTAGGAAAAACGACCCTATACGAAGCAAAAGCAAGCGAAAATTAGGAAATATAGAAAAATTGTAGGTCGGGTTGAGCGACAGCGAAACTCAACAAAAGATGCAGATTTTTAACAATATTAAAAAGCTTAGCGCATTTTGCGAATAAACTAACCCACTGCCTTTGGCACTTTTCTCACCCACGGTTTAGTTGCAGTCAGTTGTTTAGGTAAATTTTGTAAATCTGTTCTAGCTTGATGACTGGATTTATAATTTCCATAGAGTAACACATACCAGGGTTTGCCATTGACGCTGGTTTTATAAACTTTGGTACGTGTGGATAATTGATTGCGTTTAGCAAAATTGATTACCTTAGCTTTATCCTTATCAGCTAATAATTGGATAGTGTACTTTCTTGAAGCAGGCTTTAATGCCAAGTTGGACTTATGTGGCATCTTTGTAAGTATTGCGGCGGTATTTATTTGTGCTGTATTATTTTTTTGCTCAAATTGTAATGTTGGCTTATTAGTGGGGTGATGTGCTGCATGACGCGATGACTTAGCATGATTTGTGGTTTTAACACCTTCAAGTTGCAATTGTGGTGGATTTTTGTGCTGTTTACGCGCAAGATGAGTTTTGTTATGCTCATGCTTATTTTTAGTCTGTGTAATTAACGCTTCTGGTTCTTCTTTTACATTATCTAATGGATCACGGTATTTCTTCGGATAATATAATAAGGGTTTTGCCGGGCTTTCATGTGCTGGTAGTCGACCAGAATAAGGTTGTTTTATTCTACCGCCAGTATATAGCCAAGTATTAACTACTTCTATATCTTTATAACTCAATGTACCGGCTAATTGTTTTAAGGTTAAAACATCGTTGATATAAGCATATTGATCGACTGCTAACTGACGTTGTGCATCAAATAATTGTTGTTGGACAATTAATAAATCAACAATTGTTCGTGTACCTACTTTTAACGCCGCTGCAGTACTGTCATAAGACGCTTGTTGCGATACAACCGTTTGTCTATCTGCTTTGACCCGACTAATCCCAGCGATTACGTTATTGTATGTTTGCCGCGTATTTACCATCACACGGCGATAAGTTTGTTCTAAATCTTGTAGAGATTGCTCGTATTGATATTCCGCTTGTTTAGTATTTGCGGTTATTAATCCACCTTGATAAATCGGCATATTTAAAGATAAACCGACTCGACCTTGGGCTGTATCCTGTACCGCAATATCACCGCTAAGATTAGACTGGGTGCGATTATAACTACTCACTAAATTCAAAGTCGGTAAATAGCCAGCAAATTGCACTTGGATATTTTCTCTTTGCGATGCTGCCGTAAAACGCGCAGCAACAACTTCAAAGTTTTGTTTTTCTGACGCCTCCACCCAGCGTTCCACATTAATCGGATTGGGAGTAATCAAAGGAAAACCAGGTTTTAATTTTGCTAGATTATTGTAATAAATACCGGTAATTTCGCGTAATCGTTCTTTGGCATTTAATACATCGTTTTTTGCGGTAATTTCTTGGGCGATAATACTATCATAAGTTGCTTGCGCATTGTAAACTGAGGTGATTGCATCCAATCCGACTTTAAAACGTTGTTCCGCTTGATCTAACTGTTTGGCCGTGGCTTCTTTTTCCGCTTGGGTAAAACGTAAAGTATCTTCAGCTTGTAACACATCAAAATAAGCAAATGCGGTACGCGTCATTAAGTCTTGTGCGGCTGCAGCAAAAGTTGCCGCGGCAGATTTCACCTGAAAATCAGCATCTTTTAAGTTGTAAAATGCACCAAAATCGATAATCGGTTGACTAAACGTAATATCTATCTGGTTATTAGGAAAATTTTCTACTTTGGGATTAAGACCAAAAAAACCGGTACGAAAAGCTTCAAAGCGATTATAGCCAGTTTCTGCTGTCACTAAAATATTTGGCAACAATAAGGCGCGCGCTTGCGGATAGAGCTGAGTTGCAGCTAAATACTGCGCTTCTGCTGCTTTAAAAGTCGGATCGCTTTTCAGCGCTTGGCGATATACTTGCAACAAATTTGCAGCATTCACATGGGCACTAAACAGAAATACGATTAAAATAAAAATAGTTTTGAGGGTAAACTTTATTCGCATTATAATGCTCTCTCAAGTTTTTATATATTTTTTACTTCTGCTTATGTAATTAAAACTATAAAAATCAATTGCTGACTTAAAATACAAACGCCTCAGGCTTAGGTGCATTTATTAATTCAGGGACAACAGTTTCGAAAATACAATGTTCAATCCAGGTACCTTTCTTGGTATGGGTAAAAATCATGGCTTTCATTGCCGGTACTTGCCCGATTATGGTAAACAATCGACCACCCAAGTTCAAGTGTTGCAGAAATTTTTTTGCTAATTTAATTACACTTGAAGTCATGACAATAATATCATAACTGCTATGGAGAAAATCTTGGTTTGCATCTTGTTGCATAATGTCAACATTTTCTATACCCATTGTCGATAACTTTCTTTTAGATAAATTAACAAAAGACTCGAAATAATCTATACTATCAACTCTTCTACCTAAATTAGCCAATACAGCAGTTAAGTAACCCGTTCCCGTTCCAATTTCTAGGATACTATCGGTCGCTTTAATATTAAGCGCTTGTAAAATTTTTGCCTCTTCATTTGGTGTTAGCATGATTTGTCCATTGCCAATCGCGATTTGCATGTCGGCAAAGGCACATTCACGATAATGTTCTGGAACAAACTGCTCTCGTGGCACTTTACTAAAGACGTCAATGATTTTTTCATCGGTAACAAATCCTTCACGAATTTGTTTTCGTAACATATTTTCTCTAGCAACTTCTATTTCCATCTTAACTTCTCATCTAATCTAACTGTTTTTTTTAATATTCAATAATATGGTTCAACAATTTTAAGTACAAATAGGCATTATAACATTTTTTAATAATAGAAATGCAGTTATCCTGCAAGCGAAACTGACTCTCTTGCATCTGTGAGAAAAGAGTCAAATTATGTGTAGTTTGGGTTGAGGAACGAAGCCAAATACCAGCTATCTCAATCTCTTACATTGGGCTTCGCTTTGCTCAACCCAGCTCTAAGGCTGTGATTAAGTCAGCTTCTATTTGTTATTAATCCAATCGAGGTAAGCTTTGGCACCCTGTTGAACAGTAGCGAACTCAGCTTCATAACCAGCTTGTCGTAAGGCGCTAATGTCCGCTTGAGTAAAACTTTGATAATGCCCTTTAAGATGATCTGGGAATGGAATATATTCAATTTTTCCGCGCTGGTGCCAATCTATCACTGACTGTGCTAATTCATTAAAAGTTTGTGCCCGGCCAGTGCCAACATTAAAGATACCTGACTGTTGTGGATTAGCCATAAACCATAAATTAGTTTTGACAACATCAGCAACGTAAACAAAATCACGTCGTTGTTCACCATCACCATAACCTTCAAAACCCTCAAATAGCTTAACTTTATCGCCAGCTTGCATTTGATTGTAATGATGAAAGATCACACTCGCCATTTTGCCTTTATGTGATTCACGTGGACCATAAACATTAAAATAGCGTAACCCAACAATTTGGCTGTTCGCTTCAGGTAACAACCGTCTTACGTATTGATCAAATAATAGCTTAGAATAACCATAAACATTTAATGGTTTTTCATAAATTGGTGCTTCTTTAAAAGTCTCACCCAAACCATAAACCGCAGCGCTTGAAGCATAAATAAAAGAAATATTTCGCGCCAGCGCATAGTGTAAAAGTTGCTTTGAATATTCATAATTGTTTTCAAGCATAAACTTACCATTCCACTCTGTGGTTACAGAACATGCACCTTCATGGAAAATTGCTTGAATCTTTTCTGCAAATGAATAATTCTTTTTAATATAATCTAAAAATAAATCCCTATCTAAATAATATGCAATCTCACAATCAGCC
>JBCDIY010000026.1:0-9703 GCA_038748435.1 Pseudomonadota bacterium
CGCATAAGCTGGAATCACGGGTTTAACATAAAGTAAGTGGAACGCCTGTCGGTTTTGCTTCATTTCGCGGAGTAAAAAAAATCTTTTTTTATCCAGCATGCTTGATCTCCCTATCTACTTTTTTTTCTCAGGTAAGATTAAAGTTAGCAGAAGATTCTGGATATGCCAGTAAAATTGGGATATTAAAAAAAGAGATTACACTATTACTTTAGGAAATATGCTGTGATGCAACAGCCAAATACAAAAAACAAGATACTGGTTGGGTATAGCGCAACAATACCCAAGCCAAAATTTATAAATTTAATGCTTTAACATGCTCAGCTAAAGTACAAGCAATTTCATTGACCAAATTTTCATTATCGCCCTCAACCATAATGCGTACCAATGGCTCCGTTCCAGAGGGCCGGAATAAAATTCTACCACGTCCTTTTAAATGTGCTTCGGCCGAGGAAACAGCGTCTAAAATAGATTGATCATGCATGACTGCGGTTTTATCTTTAACAGGAACATTAATAAGAATTTGTGGAAATTTTTGCATCGACTGCTTTAATTCATGCAGCGATCTTTGGTAATACATCATCGCACCTAGGACTTGCAGCGCAGAAACGATGCCGTCTCCTGTCGTCGTCATGTCTAAACAGAGAATATGTCCAGAAGATTCACCACCATATAACCAATTGCGTTTGGATAACTCTTCCATAATATAGCGATCACCGACTTTAGTGCGGATAAATTCAACCCCTAAATCTTTAAAGGCTAATTCTAAGCCATAGTTACTCATTTGCGTACCAACGATACCGGTACTGACTTTGTTAGTTGCTAATTTAGTTTTAGCGATAATATAAAGCAATTCGTCACCATCGACAATTTCACCTTTATGATCGACCATGATTAATCTATCGCCATCACCATCTAATGCAATGCCGACATCTGCTTGTTGTGCTAACACGGTTTCGCGTAATAGCTCAGGATGAGTCGAACCACAGTTGGCATTTATATTTAAGCCATTAGGGTCGATGCCGAGACGAACGATCTTTGCACCTAATTCTAAAAAAACTCGGGGTGCGACATAATAAGTTGCACCATTGGCGCAATCCAGAACAATTTTTAATCCATGTAAGCTCGCTTGTAACGGTATAGTGCTTTTACAAAACTCAATATAACGACCTGGCGCATCGTCAATCCGCTTAGCTTTTCCTAGTCTATCTGAAGCAACAACTTGCATCTCTTGGGCTAAATATTTTTCGATTTTTTGTTCAAAATTATCCGGCAATTTTGTACCTTCACTGGAAAAAATTTTAATGCCGTTATCTTCATATTGATTGTGTGATGCACTAATGACAATTCCTGCGCAAGCACGGAAAGTTCGGGTTAAATAAGCAATGGCTGGCGTTGGCATAGGACCAAGTAAACGAATATGACATCCAGCAGCAGATAATCCGGCTTGCAAAGCAGATTCAAACATATATCCGGAAATTCTCGTATCCTTGCCAATTAACACTTTATGACGTTGTTCATTAGCGAACACCTTACCAATAGCCCAACCCAACTTTAATACAAAGTCTGGAGTTATCGGGTAATCCCCAACACGTCCGCGCACACCATCGGTGCCAAAGTAACATTTTTGCGTCATTATTATACCTCCATTACTTTCTGGTGAAACTTCAAGTAGTCTCGTGTCGCCTTAACATCATGTACTCGTAGAATGTTTGCACCATTATCGCATGCGATCTTTAAAGCAGCTAAGCTACCTGCAAGTCTCGTATCGACTTGCGCTTCACAAATTTCACCAATAAATGTTTTCCTTGATAAACCGACTAATATCGGTAAATCAAAACAGCTAAATCGGCTAAGTTGACTTAATAAATATAGGTTTTCTTGCGTAGATTTACCAAAACAACCGCCACCAAACCCAGGATCGATGATAAGTTGTTGTTTTGCAATACCTTGCTGTAAGCAAGTTTGTATTCTTTGCTGAAAAAAATCTATTAAACTAGGAACAATCGTTTGATAAGGCTGAGTTTTTTGTTCTCTTGCTTGCTTAGCAAAAGGCTGTGCCATATGCATAATACAAATTGGCACATTCAATTTTGCCGCCATTTCCACAGCACCAGGCCAACGCAAACCGCGTACATCATTGATAAGACTTGCGCCAGCAGCAACAACCACTTGCATGACTTCTGGTTTGCTTGTATCTACTGAGATTGGAATATTTAAGTGCGGTACTATTTTTTCTAATACCGGTAGTAAGTATTTAAGTTCTTCTTGCGCCGCAGTTATAGGATCAATTTGTGGGTTAGTCGCTTCAGCACCAATGTCGATGATATCTGCACCCTCATCTTGCATTTGCAAGGCTATCGCTAGTGCTTTAGAGGGGTCAGTCGTTCGTGTTTTAGCGTAAAAAGAGTTTGCCGTGAGGTTTAAAATTCCCATCACGGCAGGGGTTGTTAAGTCTAGTATTGTTTTTTCAGAAAAGTTTAATTTCATCCACGCGGTTCGCTCGCAGGATCGCCGAGTATGCCATCATCGGATTTCTTCGCTTTGGTTTTCTTCGATTTAGGCGTAGATTTAGACGGTGGTTCATCTTCAGTCCAATCTTTCGGTGGATTCGGTTTTTTACCAGTCATAATCGCTTTAATTTGCTCGGTATCAATCGTTTCGTATTTGATAAGTGCTTCGGCCATTAAATGCAAGTTTTCCATATGATCAGTTAAAATCTTTCCTGCTCGCTGGTAATTTCTATCGATAATCACACGAATTTCATCATCGATCATTTTTGCAGTGGTGTCGGATAATTCTTTACGTTTTGTCACCGAATGACCCAAGAACACTTCACCCTCATCTTCACCATAAGTTAAAGGCCCGAGTTTTTCCGACAAACCCCACTTAGTTACCATATTACGTGCAATATTAGTTGCTCTTTCAATATCGTTGGAAGCACCGGTGGTGACACTTTCAGGACCAAAAATTATTTCTTCTGCTAAGCGCCCACCAAATAAACTGGATAATTGACTTTCCAAATGACGTTTAGTGTAACTGTATTTATCGCTTTCAGGTAAAAACATCGTTACCCCAAGTGCACGACCACGAGGAATGATAGTCACTTTATAAACTGGATCATGTTCTGGAACATTCAAACCAACGATAGCGTGTCCAGCTTCGTGATACGCCGTTAATTTCTTTTCATGCTCACTCATTACCATAGAACGGCGTTCTGCACCCATTAAAATTTTATCTTTGGCTTGCTCAAATTCGTTCATTTCTACAGTACGTTTATTCGCTCGGGCTGCAAACAATGCAGCTTCGTTCACTAAGTTTGCTAAGTCTGCGCCAGAAAAGCCTGGAGTGCCGCGGGCAATGACTGCTGGTTTGACATCATTACCTAAGGGTACTTTTTTCATATGTACCTTAAGAATTTGTTCCCGACCACGAATATCAGGCAATGGTACGACAACTTGGCGATCAAAACGTCCCGGTCTTAATAAAGCTGGATCCAATACATCAGGACGGTTGGTTGCCGCCATAACGATAACACCTTCTTTACCTTCAAAACCATCCATTTCAACTAACAATTGATTGAGAGTTTGTTCTCTCTCATCGTGACCACCACCTAAACCAGCACCACGATGTCTACCGACGGCATCGATTTCATCGATGAAAATAATACACGGCGCTTGTTTTTTCGCTTGTTCAAACATATCACGCACACGTGACGCACCGACACCAACAAACATTTCAACAAAATCAGAACCAGAAATACTAAAGAATGGGACTTTAGCTTCGCCAGCAACGGCTTTGGCAAGTAAGGTTTTACCCGTACCTGGCGCACCGACTAATAAGACACCACGAGGGATTTGTCCACCTAATTTTTGGAATTTACCCGGATCTTTTAAAAAATCGACTAATTCTTTAACTTCTTCTTTCGCCTCCTCACAACCTGCAACATCAGCGAAGGTAATTCTAACTTGATCTTCTCCGAGTAAGCGGGCACGGCTACGACCAAACGATAAGGCACCGCCTCTACCGCCGATTCCCCCTTGCATTTGCCGCATGAAGAAAACCCACACTGCGATCAATAAAATCATCGGGAACCAACTAATAAAAATATGCATTAATAAACTTTGTGATTGTGCTGGCTTACCGACAACCTTGACATTATTTTTCAACAGATCACTTAGCAAGTAATTATCTCTAAGTGGGATATATGTGGTAAACGGTTTATTATCTTGCGTTTTACCGTGAACAATTGATTGATCTTCAATGGTCACTGCATTAATATTACCTTTTTCAACTTGTTTCAAAAATTGTGAATACGGCATTTTTTGATCCATAGGCCGTTGTGGACCAAAATTGCTAAACACAGAAAATAAGACAATTAAAATAATTGCCCAAAGTAATAAATTTTTCATTGTACTATTCAATTTCGCTTCCTCTTATGCAGATAATTTTGCCATTAGTTAATATATTAACTTCTCAAACCTTTTGCCATTATATAGAGCTTAAGTTTTTCATTGTACTATTCAATTTCGCTTCCTCTTATGCAGATAATTTTGCCATTAGTTAATGTATTAATTTCTCAAACCTTTTGCCATTATATAAAGCTCACGTGATTGTGTTTTAGACGCTTGTGGTTTTCGCGTATGAGTCTGAATAAAATGTTGTTGAATCAATTTTAGTAGAGATTCAAACCCTTCGCCCTGAAAACTTTTCATACACAAAAAACCATTCTTTTTTAGATGCTTAAGGGCAAATTCGAGCGTCAATTCGTTCAATAACATGATTCTTGCTTGATCTACCGATGTAATGCCGCTGCTATTCGGTGCCATATCTGACAAAACGACATCAGCTACTTCACTCTCTAGAGATTTAACTATTGCTGTCTGCATGCTGGCATCGGTAAAATCACCTTGTATAAATTGTACATTATTTATGGGGTTGATGGATAGCTTATCAACTGCAATAATTTTGCCCTGTTCTGTTACCCATTTCGCCAATAATTCTGTCCAACTTCCAGGTGCAGCGCCCAACTCGATAACGCGCATTTTCGGTTTGATAAATTTATCACGCTGCTGCAATTGGATGAGCTTATACGCGGCACGCGAGCGCAACCCATCTGCCTGGGCTTTTTTGACGTATTCATCTTTGAAATGTGCTTGCAGCCATTTGCGGCTGCTTTTACTTCGTTTCATGTAACTACTTACCCGGTAGAGGTGTTGTTGCGTAAATCAAAAAATGACCTGTCATTCCAGAATTTTTGCATAGGGATATGCAAAAATGTCTGGAATCCAGCTCTGCGCCAAGGATGGATTATACAAAATAACCCATTTTTTCACCAAATTCTAAATTCTCCTGGATCCCCGCTTTCGCGGCGATGACAGATCCTTATTTATACAACAACACCTTTTAAAAAAGGGAGGAATGTAGATGATTGCGCATACAACCATCAGCATAATCTTAAATACAAGGTCAATGTACTAAATCCTATTTACGCAACAACGCATTTTTTCTCTGCGCATAAGCAGTCTATATCGCATTAAATTTCAGCACGATCGCCTTTATCTTCTAACCAGATCTTTCTATCAGAAGCACGCTTTTTCGCCAGGATCATATCCATAAAACGTTGGGTTTCAGCTTGATCTTCTACAGTTAATTGTACTAAACGTCGGGTATCTTTGGCCATCGTCGTTTCACGTAACTGCATCGGATTCATCTCACCTAGACCTTTAAATCGCGTTACCATGAGTTTACCTTTTTTGTTTTCTGCTTTGATACGATCTAGGATACCTTGCTTTTCAGCCTCATCCAATGCATAAAATACTTCTTTACCGCTATCGATACGATAAAGCGGTGGCATGGCGACATAAACGTGGCCATTTTCGACTAAAGCTCGGAAATGTTTCACAAATAATGCACAAAGCAAGGTGGCAATGTGACTACCGTCAAAATCTGCATCAGTTAAAATACAAATTTTACCGTAGCGTAACTTGTCTAATTGCTGACTAGCTGGGTCGACACCGATAGCTACGGCGATATCGTGCACTTGTTGTGACGCTAATACTTCACTAGGTGCCACTTCCCAGGTATTGAGGATCTTGCCGCGCAATGGCAAAATTGCTTGAAATTCTTTATCGCGTGCCTGCTTGGCTGAACCGCCAGCGGAATCACCTTCGACTAAAAATAATTCTGAACGCGAACTGTCGGTGATAGTGCAATCAGCTAATTTACCCGGCAAAGCTGGGCCTTGCGTGATACGTTTACGTTCGACTTGCTTAGCTGTTTTCATGCGCTTTTGCGCATTTTGGATCATCATTTCCGCCAAACTCTGACCAATTTTTACATGTTGATTGAGGTATAAACTAAATGCATCTTTGACGATACCGGCAACAAACGTCGCACTTTGACGTGAGCTCAAGCGTTCTTTAGTCTGGCCAGAAAACTGTGGATCTTGCATCTTCACCGATAATACATAGTTACATTGCATCCAAATATCTTCACCCGCTAATTTCACCCCGCGGGGAAGTAAATTATGTAATTCACAAAATTCACGCATCGCTTCTAATAGGCCGGTACGCAAACCATTCACATGGGTACCGCCTTGCGAAGTTGGAATTAAATTCACATAACTTTCGGCAATCAATTCCCCAGGTTCAGTTTGCCAAGCCAGCGCCCAATCAACCATTTCTTTATCGGCGACAAATTTACCAGTAAATGGATCACTGGGTAATTTCTCTACTTTTGCTAAAGCTTCCAATAAATAATCTTTTAAGCCATCCTGATAGCACCATTCTTTGGTTTCATCGTTTTGTTCATTATAAAAAATTACCCGCAGACCACTACAAAGCACGGCTTTGGCATGCAAGACATGTTCCAGCTTAGGTACAGAAAATTTTGCCGAATCAAAATATTTAGCATTGGGATAAAATTTAATACTAGTCCCGGTTTCACGCTTTTTCGTTTCACCGATGGCTTTTAGTTTACCCTTAGCCTCACCTTGATTAAATTTCATTTGATACATTTTGCCATCGCGCTTGACTGTGACAACGACTTCGTCAGATAAAGCATTGACAACCGAAATACCCACGCCGTGCAAACCACCAGAAAATTCATAATTTTTGTTAGAAAACTTACCTCCAGCATGTAAGCGCGTCATGATCAATTCTACCCCGGAAATCTTTTCTTCCGGGTGAATATCAACAGGCATGCCACGACCATTGTCAATCACTTCCAATGCATGGTTTTTATAAAGAACGACCTTTAATTCATCGGCATGACCAGCAATCGCTTCATCGACACTGTTATCAATTGCTTCTTGGGCCAAATGATTTGGTCGGGTGGTATCAGTATACATCCCTGGACGTAGCTTCACTGGATCGAGACCAGTTAAGACTTCGATAGATTCAGCGGTATATTTCTTGATCATAAAATTCGATACCTTGACGATATAATTTTTTTAAATCATAGCATTTCTATCGCCGCAATTGCGAGTCCTACAATTCCCATTCATAGCATAAATCGGTATAATTAGTTTTTCTATAATTTTTGGACTTACAAAAAACCATGCTAGACCATGCAAAAGCGCGCAAATACTGCAGTTTACCGCTTGTAAATGTGGTATTGAAGCGAGTTTTCGACAATACATAGCACGTTTGTGTAAGTCTTAGATCAAACTTAATCCGGAGAAAAGTAATGCGTCGTTGGCAATGCCGTGTTTGTGGTTTTATATATGATGAAGCTGAAGGTTTACCTGAAGAAGGCATTGCGCCGGGTACGCGCTGGGAAGATATCCCTGAAGATTGGTGCTGCCCTGATTGTGGGGTTTCCAAAGCAGAATTTGATATGCTAGCTATGGCTGATTAGACGATGATTTATATTTTATTCGGCACACCGGCTGTCGGTAAAAACTTTGTCGGTGAAATTCTTAAAGAGGATTTCGATTTTCATTTTTACGATGCGGATGTCGATCTACCTCCAGAAATGCGCGCTATCATCGCTAACCAAGGTATTTTCACTCAAGAAATGCGCGATAAATATTTCAAAAAAATTATTGAAAAGCTCACTATATTAGAAGAACGCTACCCCAACATCGTCATGGCACAAGCATTGGCGAAAGAAAAAAATCGTATTCAGATTATTAGCTCGTTCCCGCAAGCAAAGTTTCTTTGGGTAAAAGCAGAAGTGAATAATATTAACTTACGCTTGGCGAAACGCAATGATTGGGTCACTATAAAATACGCAGAAAAAATCCGCAAGATTTTTGAACCGCCATTACATCAGCATAAAATCATCGATAA
The DNA here is from genome assembly GCA_038748435.1 of Pseudomonadota bacterium. GTDB lineage: Bacteria > Pseudomonadota > Gammaproteobacteria > JBGSLN01 > JBGSLN01 > JBCDIY01. The sequence continues at coordinate 8,292 of JBCDIY010000026.1, forward strand.
TAATGTCGATAAACAACATGTATTGCGTCAGTTAGAAGAATTATTTTAATAACTTTCGGCGCCGCTTTTTAGCGCATGTTCTTCCCAATGATCTGCCGCCTGTTGTGCACTCATAAAGGTTTCTATGGGGCCATAACCACATTGACGACAATAAATGAAATAACTTGGATCCGGCATATCGGTTTGTGCTTGGCTGCCAACGGTTCGAATGGTCATGGAAGTTTCGCAAATAGGGCAAGGTCGCATATCCATTTGTTTCTCCTTTTTAATCTTTAACTTGAATTCCATTTTTATTTTTCCTAATTCCAGTATATCAAATTAATTTTTAGCTGCAACAGTTTTTTCTTTTACTAATTACTTGCATTAAAAAAATCCGCCATCGAAATAATATGATGAAAGTAGCTTAACTTGGTTAGTGCTTTATCAGCGCCATAACGTGAAATTAACGCGCGTTCTAGCGTATAACCTCTAGGAATTTGGATTAACTGACACTTGCGCTCTATTTCCCGCACGATATCTACACTAATGGGTTGATTATGAAATTTTACTTCACATACTGTGATGACTTGATCCTGACGTAGATAAACTAAATCAATTTGAAACTGAGTATCCTCGCGTTTAAAGTAAGGCCCCCAGTGAATAACTTGATCTGCAAATCCCATCAAACTTGACAAATAATAAGCATTATAATCTATTAAGTTCAGCAATTTCTTTAACTCTGCCAACAAAAGCCATACCGCTCCTCCTTATCCGCACATTGAGTTAGGGTAACTCTATTTGCGGATAATGAGCTTTCTTTTGGCTTTATCCGCATATTAAGTGTAACAAACTTAGTTTGCGGATAAGGGAAGATGAATTGTAGCTTAAAAGCTTCAAATATTTGTGGATGTCCCTATGCAAAAATTCTTGAATGACAGTTCAATCATTTTTTCATGCCTAAAATGGTAATTAAAAGCTTAAATAAAATACAAAAATGATTTTTACCACCGTAAAAAACCACAAACGGATTTTTTCTTAACGTATTTAAGTTTTCCTTAAGTTTATGTCTTTACAATGCTTCTTCAGTGATCAAATGCATACTTTTTCTACGATTGTCTAGAAAAAGTTCAGCAAAAAAAATTCTAGTGATTAGTGTTTAAAAGTTGGAGAAAAAAATATGCCAGATATTGTTTACGTTGGAAAAAATGCAAATGCATTGAAAGCAAAGTTTGAAGAAACAATCAATCTCAAAAATAGTAAAAATTCAACAGTTACTCAGTTCAGTCACAGTATCTCTAAAGAAATTCCAACAGGCATTAATTACAACACTTTTTATATTACAGACAATACTGACGCTTTTAATACACTTATTTCCAAAGGTGCTTTTGCGAGTTTCGTTATTAGTTCTGAGGAAAACCCCGAAGAAATCTTAC
>JBCDIY010000027.1:0-9373 GCA_038748435.1 Pseudomonadota bacterium
AAAGCATTTGATACTCAGGATGAAGACAATTTCAGTCAAGCTGGTGCGCTTTATCGCGTTATGTCGGCAGAGCAACAAAAGATCTTAGCTAAAAATATTGCAGGTGGTTTAGTGCATGCAACGGCAAGTGTTCAAGAAAGAATGCTACAACAATTTAAACAAGCAGATGCAGATTATGCAGAGCAAGTAAAACTAGCATTAGAGACAGCAAAATAATAAACTAAAAACACTATGAAACAAAATCAAATTTGGCATGAAACCAGTTGGCAAGCCAAACAATCAGTGCAAGCGATAAACTATCCTGATGACACTAAATTACAGGCAACCATCACCCAATTAAAAAAACTCCCACCGTTAGTCACGCTTGCAGAAATAACTCGGCTAAAACAGACCCTGGCCCAAGCCCAAGCAGGCGATTGTTTTATTTTACAAGGTGGCGATTGCGCTGAAAGTTTCTCAAGTTGTAATGCCACAACCATAACCAACAAGCTTAAAATTCTATTACAAATGAGTTTGATTCTTATTCATGGTATGCGCAAACCTGTGGTTAGAGTCGGGCGGATTGCTGGTCAATTCGCTAAACCACGTTCTAATCTAACGGAAATTCACCAAGGCCAAACACTTCCAAGCTATCGCGGTGATTTAATCAATGGCCAAGCATTTGATGAAATAAATCGAATCCCTGCACCAGAGCGTTTGTTGCAAGGTTATCATCATGCAGCCATGACACTTAACTATATTCGCGCGCTTATCGATGGTGGGTTTGCTGATTTACAACATCCACAACACTGGGACTTAGATTTTTTTGGTTACTCACCATTACAAAACGATTATGAAAAACTCGTGCATTCGATTGAAGATACGCTGGCTTTTGTTAAGAGTTTCTCTGGATTACGTCATAATAGTGTGAATCGCATTGATTTTTACACGAGTCATGAGGCGTTAAACCTTTATTATGAACAAGGGCTAGTGCGACAAGAAAATGGCATGTTTTACAATAGCTCAACACATTTCCCCTGGCTAGGCATGCGCACCGCACAACTAGACGGTGCACATATCGAATTCTTACGTGGTTTAGCGAACCCAATTGCTTTAAAAGTAGGGCCCAGTTTAGCATTAGATGAATTGCTCGAACTGATTGATAGATTAAATCCGCATAATGAGACAGGTAAACTAACTTTAATTTGTCGTTTAGGCGCCGATCAAGTGCAGGCAAAATTACCACAAATTATCAAATCTGTGATTAATGCTAAAAAAAATGTCGTCTGGAGTTGTGACCCTATGCACGGTAATACCCATAAAACCGCTTCAGGAATTAAAACGCGTCACTTTGATGACATTCTGGCAGAATTACGTCATAACTTCTCTATTCATCGCACTCATGGCACACATTTAAGTGGCGTACATTTCGAATTAACTGGAGAAAACGTCACCGAATGCTTAGGTGGAGCACGTGGTTTATCGGAATCAGATTTGCACCAAGCTTACGAATCCTTAGTTGACCCACGTTTAAATTACGAGCAATCACTAGAAATGGCGATGTTAATTGCCAAGACAGTCACATAATCAATTTGCTACAATAGCCGAAACTAAACACAAACCTAATTTTAGGAGAATAGCATGTCTAATGACACTCGCATTGAATCAGACAGTATGGGCGAAATAGAAGTTCCCACTAATCATTATTGGGGGGCACAAACTGCGCGTTCGTTACAGCATTTTTCTATAGGCGATGATTTAATGCCGAAAGAAGTCATTCATGCGTTTGGAATCCTGAAACAAGCCGCCGCGATGACAAATCATAAGTTAGGTTTGTTAAGTGAAGACAAAATGAAACTCATTGTCCAAGCAGCGACTGAAGTTGCTGCAGGTAAATTAGATGCGGAATTTCCCTTGCATGTTTGGCAGACTGGGAGTGGTACGCAAAGCAATATGAATAGCAACGAAGTGATTGCCAATCGTGCGATTGAAATCGCCGGCGGTACTATCGGCTGTAAATCACCGATTCACCCCAATGATGATGTCAACAAATCGCAATCTTCTAATGACACTTTTCCCACGGCCATGCATATTGCTGCTGTGACTGCGATTAAAAAACAATTACTGCCACAAGTCACCGAATTGCGCAATACTTTAGCGCAAAAAGCGCAAGCGTTCGAAAAAATTATTAAAATTGGTCGCACACATTTACAAGATGCCGTACCTCTATCACTAGGCCAAGAATTCTCCGGTTATGTTGCTCAGCTAGATCATAGCTTGAGTCATATCGAAACTAGTTTAGATCAATTATACGAATTAGCTCTGGGCGGCACTGCCGTCGGCACCGGTATTAATTCACATCCACAATTCGCGCAAACTGTCGCTGCACAAATTGCAGAATTGACGCAACAACCATTCAAAACTGCAGGAAATAAATTTGCTGCACTCGCTGCCCACGATGCCATCGTCGCATGTAGCGGTGCATTGAAAACACTCGCTTGTGGACTGATGAAAATTGTTAACGACATTCGTTGGCTGGGTTCAGGCCCAAGATGTGGCCTAGGTGAATTACACTTACCTGAAAATGAACCCGGTTCTTCCATTATGCCCGGCAAAATCAATCCAACGCAGTGTGAAGCCATGACTATGGTTTGTGTTCAAGTGATGGGGAATGATGCAGCCATCGGCTTTGCTGGTTCACAAGGTAATTTCGAGTTGAATGTCTTTAAACCCGTGATGATTTATAACTTACTCCATTCCATCAGTATTTTAAGTGACAGCTGCAATATGTTTAATAAATATTGTGCCAAAGGCTTAGAAGCCAACCAAGAAAAAATCCAATATTTCTTAACTAATTCATTGATGTTAGTCACAGCTTTAAGCCCGGTAATTGGTTATGATAAAGCAGCTGAAATTGCTCACAAAGCATTACATGAAAACACAACGTTAAAACAAGCTTGCTTAGCATTGGGTTATTTATCGCAACACGAATTTGACGCAGCAATTAAGCCTGAAAAAATGATTCATCCCCAGTCTGTATAATTTTTGACAAAAAACTACCAAAAATGATAGGATCTGTTTGGCAAACAAGGTCCTATCATGTCAAATACAAAACTAACGCTCAGTGAATTAAAATATTTGATCATTGCCATGCTGATCCTCAGTAGCGGTGTGATGGGTTTGGATATTAACTTACCTTCTCTACCTTTCATTATGAAATATCTGCATACAGATCAAGCTAATATGCAACTTTCCGTCAGCTTGTATTTGTTAGGTACTTTTATGAGTATATTGGTTTATGGCCCACTGTCTGATAAGTATGGCCGCAAGCCTGTCATGATATTCGGTTTGAGTTTATCATGCATCACTAGTTTCCTCACCATGAGTAGTCATTCTATCGAAAGCTTTTTGTTGTTTCGCTTTGTTCAAGGTCTTGGGGCAGGTGTGTGCTTTACCTTAGCCAGAACAATTATCACTGATCTTATGCAAGGTGAGAAATTAGCAAATATGGCTTCGTACTTTAGTATGTTAGTCAGTATTTCGCCATTGCTTGCACCTGCAGTCGGTGGATATATTCAAGAATTATTTTATTGGCAAGTGAATTTCTTTGTTTTAGGCATCATTATTGCTATCTTACTCGTCGCTTTTATTTTGTTTTGCAAAGAAACCAATCTCAATAAAAATCCACAGGCATTTTCTTTAAACGGCATCGTAAAAAATTATACTTATGTCATTAAGCAACCTATCTTTTTGGGTGGTGCAATCATTGCTGGTCTTGGCTCAGCGATAAATATTGTTTTTGCAACCTTGGGGGCTTTTATTATTCAAATTGAATTAAACTACAGTCCGGTAGTGTATGGTTGGGCTATCACTTCAATTGCCTTAGTCATCATGCTCAGCAAAATTATCTGTCCTTATGTGACGCAAAAATTAGGTTCGCAGAAGACCATACTATTCGGTTTAATCTTGATATTTATTGCTGGCGCAGCTTTATTGCTTGGCAAACTTTTGCATTTAATTGATCTTGGCAGTTTAATGCTGTGTGTTTATATCGCAATTTTTGGTTTACCTTTCGTTATGCTTAACGCCATGGCTTTAGCTTTGAGTTCATTTGCCGGCCGACGTGGTGCAGCTAACTCTGTTTATAGCAGTGGCCAACACGCGAGTGGTTTTATTTTTAGTGCCAGCGTAAGTTTATTTTCCACCTCAGGCATTGTTCCATTAGCACTAACTTACATTACGATTAGCAGCCTTAGTTTAATTTGCTATTTCACGATTATCGATAAACTGACCTCTAAGGATTATCGTTTTGTTTAAATTTTTTTTACTTTGATAAATCTACAAATATTGTATATAATTACCTATAAAAATATACAAATTATGTTTTTTTTATAGGTAATTATGTACAGATTCGCACAGCAAACACTCATAGATTGGTGCAAACAAAAACAATTTAAACCACTATTGCTTAGAGGCGCACGCCAGGTTGGCAAAAGCTATCTCGTTGAAAATTTTGCAAAATCTCATTTCGATTCTTATGTCACGATTAATTTTGAATTTAATCGAAAATTTCAAACCTGCTTCAATACATTAGACCCTAGCAAAATTGTTAATTTGATTAGTACTATGGCGAATCAAGATATTATTCCCGGTAAAACATTGTTATTTTTAGATGAGATTCAAGAATGCCCAAATGCAATCCTAGCATTACGCTACTTTAAAGAGAAAATGCCAAAATTACATGTCATTGGCGCGGGTTCTTTGCTGGAATTTACTTTAAATAAATCTGAATTTCGTATGCCCGTAGGCCGCATACAGTCATTTTATTTAACCCCTTGTTCATTTTATGAGTTTTTGCTGGCGAAAGGGAAAAGAAAATTATTGGATTATTTAACTAATGTTACACTTGCAGAAGGTATCGATGCAGGACTACATGGGTTATTGTTGGATGAATTACGCGAATATTTTGTTTTAGGTGGTATGCCTGAAGTTATTGCAGGTTTTGTCAATGATCCAGATTTACGTCGGGCACATACTGCGCAAGCATCATTAATTGAGTATTACCGCAAAGACTTTGGCAAATACGATGACAAAGTAAAACTGGATTATCTACAATCATTATTTGATAAAATCCCAAATTTAATTGGTCAAAAATTTAAATACGTCAATATCGATCCCCATGCGCTATCAAGAGATTTGAAACCCGCGTTACAAGCGCTTATCGATGCAGGCCTAGTTTATCCAACCTATCATACTTCTGCCTCCAATTTACCATTGCAATCTACAATTAATGAAAGAATATTTAAATTATTTTTTTTGGATATTGGCCTAGTCAGTTATATGAGTCAAGTTGATATTGAAACCTTAATGAGTGAAAATTTGATCATGTTAAATCGTGGCCAGTTGGCCGAACAATTTGTTCATCAAGAATTATTGGCACATAGTCGAGTTTATGAGAAGACCCACTTATATTATTGGCAACGGGAAAAAGCCGGTAGTACCGCTGAAGTTGATTTTATAATTAACATAGGCACAAAAATCATTCCCATAGAGGTAAAGGCAGGTAAAACTGGTCGACTCAAAGCATTACAAATTTTCTTAAATGAAAAAAAATTAAATTTAGGCATTAGAGTTTGGCAAAATCAACTGGCTTATCATGAGCGTATCTTATCCATTCCCTTATATCTAGTCGCAGAAATCCCGCTTTTGATTCGAACACTACCAAACTAATATTTTTATAAATTGCAACTCGCCATGTGCTTAATTTAACCAGCATTTAGCAACTTCCAATTTTTTCGACTACGCTAGTTATTACAATTTTAAAAAACTTGTAGCTGCACTTCTTTCGAATTTCGAATGAACAAATAATAATCAGCCAATATTATATGAAAAAAAATAAAACTTTGAGCCAATTAAGTTGGCAAGAAATCAAAATCTTTTTGATCATCATACTTGTTAGCATTTGTGGCATGTTAGGTATAGACCTACATCTTGCTTCTATGCCAAGTATCATGCAATACATGCACGCATCTAAAACGCAAATTCAAGCTTCGGTGCCATTATATGTATTGGGCATGGGTATGAGTTTATTTTTCTATGGGCCGCTGTCTGATAAACACGGTCGCAAACCTATTGTCATTTTTGGGCTCGCGTTAGCAAGCACCGCTGCTTTTTTATCGATCTTTACTCAGCATATCGATTATTTTTTATTCACTCGGTTTCTCCAAGGTTGCGGTGTCGGCGTTTGCTTAGGTGTCGCTAAGACGATTACTGCGGATGTCATGCAAGGTGAAAAGTTAGCCATGGTGAGCTCGTATTTCAGCATTATACCTTGCTTATCACCTTTGTTTGCACCAGCGATTGGTGGTTACATCCAAGCATGGTTTGGTTGGCAAGCTAATTTTTTACTATTAGCCCTATGCCTGCTTTTTGCTTTATTAATTTACACCTTGTTTTGCCCAGAAACCAATCAGAATAAAAACCCTCAGGCGATGAAAATACATAGTTTGGCGACTAACTATTCTTCACTGCTAAAAAAGCCACTGTTTCTCGGTTGTATTTTATTAACCGGCATTGGCATGGGTGCCATTACCGCCTACGCCAGCCTAAGTGCAGTGATTTTTGAGATGCAATTGCACTTATCCACGGTATTGTTTGGTTGGATAGCAACGATGATAGCTATCGGCACTATTATTGGGAAACTCTGTGGTCCTTTTTTTATTCACAGATTTGGCAGTATGAAAACTTTACTTATGGGTATTTATCTTTTACTATTTTCCGGCATATTTATAGTTATCATGATATGTTTACATATTTTCGCTGCCAGCTTAACGGCTTTATTCATTGGTTTGACCTTTTTAGGTCAAACTTTTATATCTGCTAATGCTAATTCACAAGCCTTGAGCCTGACGCAAAGTAAACGCGGCTCTGCAGGTGCATTATATGGCGGCACCCAAATGTTAATTGCTTATATTTGTAGTGCGTTTATCAATAATTTTACTTTTTCTGCACTAGACTTATTGGCATTGAGTTATGTGATTTTAGGTTTGTTAGGCTTATTAGGCTACTATACCTTAATTGCCAGTCAACCCATTCGCCCTATAGAAAAATTGCAATTTTTCATCCACCAAATCGGCAAAAACAAGCCCACCTCTGAACTATAATGCTAGTTTTGCGCCTAAACATGTCCGCAGTCACACCAGGCTAGCTTTCGTAAATACGATAAGTTACAATAAGCTCTACTTTTGACAATCTGAGGAATTTACAAAATGTTACGAAAAATTAACATGTTATTAGTTTTTTTTGTCGGCCTTGCTATGGCTATGTTTGCTGTAGCTGCACCAACATCATCAGTTGATAACAGCTTTAATGCACAGCAAACCAAAGAAATACAAAAAATTGTTCATGAATACTTATTAAAAAATCCGCAAATCATGGTTGAAGTGGCTACCAAGCTGCGTGCTATGCAAGAAGAAAAAATCATGAAACAAGCGAAAAAAGCTATCCAAACTGATAGTGCTGCAATCTTCGCTGCTACAAATAGTCCTGTCATCGGTAATAAACAGGGTTCGGTAACTTTAGTAGAATTCTTCGACTATCAATGTCCGCATTGTAAAGCCGTTTATCCGCTGATTAATAAGTTGATTAAAGAAAATCCTAATCTACGCGTGATATTAAAAGAATTTCCTATTTTTCCAGGTTCTGAATACGCTGCACGCGCTGCTTTAGCTGCGAAAGATCAAGGTAAATATGCTGCTATGCATGAAGCATTATTTGCCATTGAAGATCCAATTACCGAAGCTAAAGTCGATGCCGCTGCGGAAAAAATCGGCCTGAATCTTGCTGAATTGAAAAAAGACATGCAATCAAAAGCAGTGTCTGATGAACTTAAAGCTAACGTTGCATTAGCGCAAAAAATTGGTATCATCGGCACACCAAGTTTTGTCATTGCTAACTTTAATCAACAAACACAAAAATTAAAAAATGATAATTACGCTTTCGTACCTGGCGTAGTTAGCCTTGGTGCTTTACAACAATTAATTACCAAAGCAAAAGCAAACGGTTAATTTTTAACTAAGAGCGTTCTTTATTAAGTACAAGAACGCTCTTTTTATTTAATTAAAAATTTCTCTAACATCACAGCAACTAATTTTATTTATTACTATGATACCTATCGGTAATAAACCGGCAACATTTCAAGATCTGATCCAAGCCTTACACCAATATTGGACACAACAAGGCTGTATCATTGTGCAACCTCTTGATATGGAAGTTGGTGCTGGGACTTTTCACCGTGCAACGTTTTTACGTGCGATTGGACCTGAACCTTGGTTTGCTGCTTATGTACAACCTTGTCGACGCCCTACTGACGGGCGCTATGGCGAAAATCCTAATCGTGGTCAGCACTATTATCAATATCAAGTTGTTTTAAAACCTTCACCAGAGAATATTCAGGAAATGTATTTGGACTCATTACGGTTTATTGGTATTGATCCATTGATTGATGATATTCGTTTTGTCGAAGATAATTGGGAGTCACCTACTTTAGGTGCATGGGGATTAGGCTGGGAAGTGTGGCAAAATGGCATGGAAGTCACACAATTCACTTATTTTCAACAAGTGGGTGGCTTAGCTTGTCAACCCGTTATGGGAGAACTGACCTATGGTCTGGAGCGTTTAGCTTTATATTTACAAAATGTCGACAGCTTCACAGAATTATTATGGACTAGGGATCTGCACGGTAAAGCCGTTACCTATGGCGATGTCTTTAAACAATATGAAATCGAAATGTCGCATTTTAATTTCGACTATGCTGATATTGAAATGCTGTTTAGACATTTTAACGATTATGAAAAGCAGAGCCATATTCTAATCGAAAAAGAATTACCCCTACCTGCTTATGAAATGGCTTTAAAAGCATCACATGCATTTAATTTATTAGATTCAAGACATGCCATTTCAGTCACTGAACGACAAGCTTATATTTTACGCATCCGCGCACTGACTAAAGCAGTGGCACAAGCATATTATCAAAGTCGTGAGCGTTTGGGTTTTCCCTTATTGGGAGAAACAACTGAATGAATACTAGAACTTTTTTATTTGAAATCGGCACAGAGGAAATTCCCGCACGCTTTTTACAAAGTCTAGTCGCAAATTTAACAGCGAATTTTTCCAGTGAATTAACCAAACATAAGTTAAGTTTCACGCATATTAAATCTTTCACTACCCCAAGAAGACTCGCTGTTTTAATTGAACAATTAGCCGCTAAGCAAGCAGATTATACTATAGAACGCAAAGGACCTAAAATAGCTAAAGCTTACGATGCCAAAGGTAATCCAACCGCAGCAGCTTTGGGTTTTGCACGTTCATGCCAAACACAAATAACAGAATTATC
>JBCDIY010000028.1:0-9307 GCA_038748435.1 Pseudomonadota bacterium
CCGGAATCCAGGTCGGCGCCAAGGATGGATTGTATGAAAAAACTCACTATTTCATAGATTCTCCTGGATCCCCGCCTTCGCGGGGATGACAGATCCTATTTACGCAACAACGCCTTTTAAAAAAGGGAGGGACGTAGATGGTTTCACCTCAGACTTATTCACCTCTTTTTTCAAAAGAGGGGTTAGTGGATATTTGTCAATATAGCTCATAGGTTGGGTTGAGCGAAGTGAAGCCCAACTGTATTGGTAAAATGCTTGAACGATTCTGTAGTGACACAAATCATCGGGTCAATAATGCATTCTCAATTTTATTAACGCCAGGGACGGTTTTTGTGGTGGCAATGGCGTCGCGAATAATTTGCGAATTATCGACGGTGCCAGAAAGTTCAACCACGTGTTTGTAAGTTGTGACTTCGATCTTGGCTGCCTCGCTTGGACCAAGTTTCTTATTAAGGGCTTGCTTGATTTGAGTAGTGATGGTTTGATTTTTAGAATATTCAGTGGCAGTGCGATGGCGGTTCAGCATAGCGCAACTAGATAAACATAATACAAGTATAATAATGATTAGTTTTTTCATATCGGCTTAGTTTCGATTAATCAAAACGATCATCTCTTACTTGCACCATACCATTTTCTATCTGAACTGGGAAGGTCTTAACGGACTCATAAGCGGGTGGGGCAGTGACTTGACCGGAAGTGACGTCAAAGCGTGCACCGTGACGCGGGCAAATCATTTCACAGCCTTCTAAATCGCCGTCAGAGAGCGTACCACCGTCATGCGTACAAATATCTTCGATGGCAAAAACACCTTGAGGTAGATTGACTACGAGTAAAGTGGTATCTTCTAATGGAATAAGGCGCCAGGTATGCAATTTAAATTCGTCGAGTTTTACCACATCGATCCAATCGTTCATAAAGCCTCTCAATTTTGTTTAAAATAAAAATAACTTGTCTATCATTCACTTTTTGCAAAGGCATTGTTGCATAATTTAAAAAATGACCTGTCATTCCGGAATTTTTGGATAGGGATATCCAAAAATGTCCGGAATCCAGTGCTGCACCAAGGATGGATTGTACGAAATCACACATTTTTTCATATATACTCTCCTGGATCCCCGCCTTCACGGGGATGACAAGTCCGATTTATGCAACAACGCCGCCTACGCGGGGATGACAGCTCTAAATAATTAAATTAATCCTAATTGTAACTTGGCGGCTTCCGACATACGGCTTTGGTCCCAAGGTGGTTCCCAAACCAGTTCAACATTGACGCTATTGACCTTTACAGCACTTTTAACGCCATTCTCTACCATTTGTGGAAAAGTTTGGGCGACAGGGCAACCCGGGGCAGTTAAAGTCATTTGGATTTGTACATTGGCTTGTTCATCGATGGCAACATCATAAATTAATCCCAAATCGTAAATATTAACGGGAATTTCTGGATCATAAATGGTTTTGAGTGCAGCGATCACTTGTGGTTTTAAGTCAACCTTTGGTTTTTTCTTACGTTTAAATCCCAGCATGATTACTCCGTCGTAGCAATTTCAGCGGCGTTATGCAATGCAGATTGGAGTGTATGCCAAGCCAAGGTAGCGCATTTAACTCGCATGGGGAATTCACGTACACCGCTTAACACCGCAAGCTTGCCTAAATCCATCGTCTGTTGTCCTTGAGTGATCATATCGTGAAATGAAGAAAACAACTGTTGAACTTCGGTAATACTTTTGCCTTTTATTGCATCGGTCATCAATGATGCCGAAGCAGTAGAAATGGCACAGCCCGCCCCTTTAAATTTAACTTCTGTTATGATGTCATCGGTTAAAGTTAAGTAAAGCGTGAGTTTATCACCACATAGTGGATTAAAGCCCTCCGCTTGCCGATCATGTGGATTGAGTTCACCAAAGTTACGTGGATTTTTACCATGATCAATAATTAATTCTTGATATAAATTTTGTAAGTCATTCATCCGCCTAAAACCTCTATCACTTTATGAATTCCGTGGATAAGTTGATCGATTTCGTCAGTGGTATTATAAAATGCAAACGATGCTCTTGCACTTGCCGTAATATTATAAAATTCCATGACTGGCATAGCGCAATGATGGCCAGCGCGAACGGCAATGCCTTGATGATCGAGTATGGTTGCGACATCATGGGCATGCACATCTTCGAATAAAAATGAAATAATACTCGCTTTGTGTTGGGCTTCACCGATCAATCTTATTTTTGCAATTTGTTTCATGCGTGCCGTTGCATATTCTAGCAGCTCTTTTTCATATGCTGCCATGGCAGTCAAACCAATATCTTGAATATATTCCACGGCTTTGGCAAAGCCAATAGCACCGGCAATATTTGGTGTTCCTGCTTCGAACTTGTGGGGGATATCATTATAAATGGTTTTGTTGAAACTAACCATTTTTATCATTTCACCACCGCCTTGATAAGGCGGCATTGCGTTAAGCAAATCTGCTTTGGCATAAAGCGCGCCGATTCCTGTAGGCCCATAAGCCTTATGGCCAGAAAATGCATAAAAATCACAATCGAGTGCTTGTACATCTATGGCTGTATGCGGTGCTGCTTGGGCGCCATCGATAAGTACTTTGGCGTGATAATCGTGCGCCATTTGGATGATTTGCTTGATTGGATTAATGCTGCCTAAAGCATTAGAGATATGGCCAATGGCAACGATTTTAGTTTTTTGTGAAAGTAACTTGGCATAGTCTTCAAGCAGTAATTCACCCACTGCATTAATGGGAATGACCTTTAAAATTGCCCCGGTTTGTTCGCATAATAGCTGCCAAGGCACGATATTAGAATGGTGCTCCATATGCGAGATAATAATTTCATCGCCAGGTTTTAATTGCTTACGACCGTAGCTTTGCGCGACTAGGTTAATTGATTCAGTGGTACCTCGAGTAAATACAATTTCTTGTGCAGATGCTGCATTGATAAATTTAGCGATGGTTTCACGTGCGTTTTCATAAGCAATGGTTGCTTCTTGGCTTAGCGTATGCACACCGCGATGGACGTTGGCATTGTAGCGCGTGTAGAAGTCATCTACAGTGTCGATGACAATCTTAGGTTTTTGCGTTGTCGCAGCATTGTCTAAATAGACTAGCGGTTGACCGTGTACCTGACGTTTTAATACAGGAAAATCTTGGCGTAGGCTGTTAACATCTAGAGATGCAAATGTGTTAATTGCAGTCGTCGTTTGTGTCATGATAATTTACCTGCTAAATAATTTTTTATATCTAGATTAGGAATGGCATCGATAATGTCTTGCGCGAAGGCATGCATGAGCATTTGTCTAGCAGTAGCGACATCGATACCACGTGAACATAAATAAAATAAAGCATTTTCATCAATTTGACCCACCGTCGCGCCGTGAGCACATCGGACGTCATCGTTATATATTTCCAGTTGTGGTCGGGTATCGACTTCAGCTTTGTCAGACAAAAGCAAATTTTTATTACTTTGTTTAGCATCGCAATGATGGGCATCGTAATGCACGAAAACTTGACCGTTAAAAATAGCCCGGCTGAAATCGTGCAAAATGCCTTTATAATATTCTTGACTTGTCGTATGCGGTTTTAAGTGATGAATTTGCGTATGTTGATCCACATGCTGCTTGCCACGAGTCAGGTAAATCCCATCCAGATGACATGCGGCATGTTCAGCAGCAAGTTGTATCGAAATATCATTACGAATGAAACGGCCTTGCTGACTAGCAGAAAAAGCATACGTCTGGCTATGTGCTTGCTGTGAAAATAGGGTATGACTAACGTGGTAAGCTTGCTGACTTTCTTCTATTAATTTATAAAATTTCATCTTAGTGTTTTCAGCAACAAAAACTTCAGTCATGCTATTGGTGACATAGTTTAATTCACCTGCATGATAGTAATGTTCGATAAACTCGAATTCACAATTTGGTTCGGTGATAATAATATTACGTAAATGGTTAGAAAAACCAGGCGTGGTATTATAAAAAATACAATGTAGCGGTTGTGACAGCCTAGTGTCACGATTGATTTTTAAAACCAAGCCATTTTGCAAGAGTAGCGTATTTAAATTGGCAAAGCCATGATCGACTGATTTTGCCAGTTGATTTATATAGGGTTTTAAATCCATCGCAGCAAGTGCACTGGTTAAACTATAAACCTCGACGTTTTCTTTAATATCTTTAAAGTTTGAAAGTTCTGGTTTTAGTAAACCATCGATAAAAACAATTTTATGACCGAATAAATTTGGTAAATCCATGGCTTTGCTTTGTGAGTCTAAAGCCGGTTGTAAATGAAAATTTTGCTTTGTAAGTAATTGTAAATTGCTATACTTCCAATTATCGTTACGAATGCTTGGCATACCGCTTAGATTAAATTGCTCTAACGCAGTTTTTTTTAGCGTATCTAGCCACGGCAAGTTTTGTATCTGCTCAAAATGAATTTGATTTAAATAACTGGGTTGGGTCAAATTCATGCGGTCACCTCATTATCGATTATCCATTGATAACCATGTTTTTCCAATTCTAACGCCAAGCTGCTATCACCTGATTTTATCAATTTACCCTTTGCTAGTACGTGGACTTTATCTGGTTTGACATAATTTAATAAACGTTGATAGTGAGTGATTAATAAAATAGACCGCTCAGGAGACCGCGCTTGGTTAATGCCATCAGAAACGATTTTTAAAGCATCGATGTCTAAGCCCGAATCGGTTTCATCTAAAATAGCTAGTTTAGGTTCGAGTAATAGCATTTGCAATATTTCATTACGTTTTTTTTCACCGCCAGAAAATCCTTGATTGACATAACGATATAACAACTCTTCTGACATGTGCATCATCTGCATCTTTGCTTTAACCAAGCTAAGAAAATCCATGGCGTCTAATTCACTTTCACCTCGTGCTTTGCGCATGGCATTGACAGCTGCTTTTAAGAAATACATATTACTCACCCCAGGGATTTCCACTGGGTATTGTAATCCTAGAAAAATGCCTAAGCGTGCACGTTCTTCTATGGCAAGCGTCGATAAATCTTTGTCCGCATAAGTGATTTGACCTTGGGTAATAACAAAGTTATCGCGCCCGGCAATGATATTACCTAAAGTACTTTTACCGGAACCATTGGGCCCCATGATGGCGTGAACTTCGCCAGGATTAATGGTTAGGTCAATACCTTTTAAAATCGGCTTATCATCAACGTTGACATGTAGATCTTTAATTTTTAACATTCTCGCAAATACTCCTCAAATTTAACCAACGGCACCTTCTAAACTGATGCCTAATAACTTTTGTGCTTCGACGGCAAATTCCATCGGTAATTCTTTAAATACCTCTTTACAAAAACCATTAACGATCATTGATACCGCATCCTCGCTATCTAAGCCACGCTGCTGACAATAAAATAATTGATCTTCGCTAATTTTTGAAGTGGTGGCTTCATGTTCTATCTGCGCTGTTGGATTTTTGATTTCTATGTAGGGAAAAGTATGCGCACCGCATTCATCACCGATAAGTAAAGAATCACATTGGGTGTAATTTCTGGCATTGCTGGCACTGGGTAAAGCTTTCACTAAACCACGATAACTGTTTTGACCTTTGCCGGCAGAAATTCCTTTAGAAATAATGGTGCTACGCGTGTTTTTACCGATATGTATCATCTTCGTGCCAGTATCCGCTTGTTGGCGATTATTGGTTAATGCCACCGAATAAAATTCACCGACACTATTGTCACCTTCCAACAACACGCTGGGGTATTTCCAGGTAATCGCTGAACCGGTTTCTACTTGGGTCCAGGAGATTTTTGCATTAGCACCACGACAAGCCCCACGTTTAGTCACAAAGTTATAAATACCACCACGGCCTTCGGCATCACCAGGATACCAATTTTGCACGGTAGAATATTTAATTTGCGCACCTTTCAGTGCCACTAATTCAACGACGGCCGCGTGCAATTGATTTTCATCACGCATCGGTGCGGTGCAACCTTCAAGGTAACTGACATAACTGTCTTCATCGGCAATAATCAGTGTGCGTTCAAATTGGCCGGTATCTTTGGCATTGATACGAAAATAAGTCGATAACTCCATCGGGCAACGTACGCCTTTGGGCACGTAGACAAAAGAGCCATCACTAAATACAGCAGAGTTTAATGTCGCGAAAAAATTATCCGAATAGGGAACAACACTGCCTAAATATTTTTTGATGAGTTCTGGATGATTAGCTATGGCTTCGCTAAAAGAGCAAAAGATAACACCTTTTTCCGCTAACTTTTCTTTAAATGTCGTCGCGACAGAGACACTATCGAATACGGCATCGACGGCAACGCCGGCAAGCATTTCTTGTTCTTTTAAAGGAATACCAAGTTTTTCGTAAGTCCTTAATAATTCTGGGTCAACTTCATCTAAACTCTTAGGCCTATCTTTATTTGACTTTGGCGCTGAATAGTAACGAACCGCCTGGTAATCGATAGGCGAATAAGTTACATGCGGCCAATGCGGTTCACGCATTTTTAGCCATTGTCTATAAGCTTGTAGGCGCCACTCTAGCATAAATTCAGGCTCATTCTTGCGCGCAGAAATTGCTTTGATGATATCTTCATTTAATCCAGGTGGGAATGTATCTGCTTCGATATCGGTGATAAAGCCATGCTTATATTGCTGTTGTATTAATTCGTTGACTGCTTGATTATCGTTTGCCATCTGTACTGTACTCCAGAAACTTTATGCAAAAAAAGTTGTAAATTAATTATCGTTAAATTCTTCACGTTTTAATGGGGTTAGTTTTTTTCTTTTAGGAATCGTTATCGGAATAGCTGTTAATTTTGTTTTTGCCATGTCTTCTAGCGTCAAATACTCCAAAATATCATATATGGCGCGGCTGATTAATTGCCAGTTATTCCGCGTTTGACAGAATCTTTCAATATTGCAAAGCCCTTTTTGTAAGCTGCAATCTGTCATGGCAAAGTTACCGTCAATGGCATTAATGATCTGTGCTACGCTGATGGTACTTGGATGGTGTATCAGCTTGTAGCCGCCGTGGGCACCACGCAAGGAAACGAGTAAATCAGCCTTAGCCATTGCCTTAAGAATTTTACTTACGGTTGGCAGGGCAACATGCGTATGTAGGGCAATATCTTTGGCATTGTGTAATTGTCTCTTATCATTCGCCATGTGCACCATAACTAAGGTGGCGTAATCTGCTAGCTTACTGACTTTTAACATACATTTAACCTAAAAAACACCAGGATTTTTCTATCTGGGACTATTATAGTCCTATTTAAATTTTAGCGCAATTATTATTCTGTAGTAATGACAAACAAAAGGAAAAAACACTTTATTTGAGCTAAAATAATATATGGAAAGGGTATGGGCAGACATATCACACCTGAGTCGAGGTTTAAAAGTTTTTTTGATGATGTTGCCGGTGCTAAATGCGAAAGACATGACCTAACACCGCACTAATCCATAGTTTATATTAAGGGCTCAGTCAATAGGGTGTCTGCCCCCCTTTTTTTATTCAGTTTCTTTGAGGTGATGCTTCTCGGGGTAAATCTTCCTCGTTCTCGTTATGAATTACTGTTAATTCTGTTTGGCTCGTCGTTGTAAACCTTAACTTACATAACCTACTTTCCTTTAAGAGGCTTAAACTTCTAGTTACTTGATTATCGCAACAATGAAGGATCTTTGATAAATTTGAATTATAAATGTTTGTTTCTGATTCTAAAGATTGAGAAAAATTAGAGTTTGTTTGTACTATTTCTTCAATCACCTTTGTAATATTTATAATTAAACTACCTTTTTCAGGCTGTTTTGATTCTATTTTTTTTATGTAGTCAATTATAGAGTTAGTAATTTTTTCTGAAAAATCTTGTGGAAGTATATCAGTGAGATGGTTTTTTAATGATGGGGATATCAGTGGTAAAAGTACTTTTTTGATAAAAGCTAATTGAATGCTATTTTTTTGATTATCGTTTTCTAGATCCATTGATAACACTTTTAAAATTTGTATTTGAAAAGCGTTAGCATTAACAGTATTCTTTACCGATTCTGTATTAAAAATATTTTCAATTGTACCCAGAGGGTGAATAAGACCTAGAAAAAATTCACGAAAAATTCCATGGTCATGCTCAGCAATATAGATGAGATTATTGAGGAATTCTAATGGAAGTAACTCAGTGTTACTTTCTAGTTGTGTTTTTGTATTGTTAACAGTGCTAACCCATGGCCGATTTGCAAAAATTGCCGTTAGTTTGTATAAGTTGCTCAATGAGGTTGCATAATTAGATACAATATACGCCAATATACTAGTTGGTGTTTTTGTTTCACCAGGAAAATATTTAAACTGAAAAAATAGAAATTTGCTTTTGACAATAGGTATCATGGGATTATAGATTAGTTGCGTATTGACTGTGAGAAAATCGATAAATTCTAAATTGTTACATGTAACTTGCATCTCAATCAACGGCTTAAGATATTCACTTGGTGCATATTTTACCTGTTTTAACTTCGCATTTTTTTGCTCTTTTGATTGTAAAAATTTTTCAAGTGAATTTTTAAAATCAGCTAAAGATATAAAATTAAGGGGTAGTGTATTTTGCGAATTTCTTTTGGATAGACTGTGAATTTCGTGTGTTGTGACTAATTGATTAAGAATGTATTTTGCTTGCTTTACTAAAAAAGTAAACTGTTGAATTACTTCTTTATTTTGATCATAGGTTGATTTATTTGTTAGTGCCAAGTTACATAAATCAATTAGGGGTAAGTAATTATTTCCAGTGTCTCGTTGAAGTATAATTATCGTAATAATATTTGATAGAAGGAGAATTCTATATGGTTCTGCATAATAATTTTCTATAAGTTCCTTAGCATCGGCTAACAAACACAGTTTTTCTTCAATTTTTGATATTAATGAGTCTTTTTTTTCTGCAATAGCCGTATTTTTTTCGTTATTGATTTGTTGTAAACATTTTTTATATTGTTCTTGTGCTTTTGCTAGTGACACATCACTTGGATCAATACCTAGTGTTGCAAACGCTTTTAGAATATATTCAGGGAATATTGTATTTTTGGGTGGCATATTTTATTCCTTAACTTTATATCATGGGATTGAATCAAAATAATGCAAGATAATTCAACAAAAAGCAATGGTTTGGTACTAAAATATCAGTTAAAACAGTCAAAAAATCAATGATGATAAAAAATATATTTAAAGAATTTTTTGTCATTGTGGCTTGGTTGGACTTCGTAGGTTGGGTTGAGCATGATGAAGCTAAAAAAATATCTCAAAAAGGACTTGTTTTAAGTCTCGCTGCC
>JBCDIY010000029.1:0-9292 GCA_038748435.1 Pseudomonadota bacterium
CAATTTTTTTTGTAAGATATATCTTACAAGCATGGAATTGAGAAAAAAATGAACGAAATCATAGTAATAGGTTATGTGCGAGGCCAAAGTTAAGAAACGTTAAATTCTCTAGTGCTGCAGCAATTGTTTGGAAAAGACGAGGGATAATATTCTTAAATAATTTATTGCATACATCATAACAATAGCTTTAGAAGGCGAGCTTTAGTATAAAAGGACTTTTATTAAACAGCTATTTTATCGTTTTTTTGGTTGGGTGTAGCAAATTATGTTAATAAATCGAGCTAAATAAGTTAAAATTGCAATCATTAGTTTCGTAGGTTAGCTAACACCCAAAAGTAATATAGGTCGGGTTGAGCGAAGCGAAGCCCAACATAATTATTGCAACGGTCATTTTGGGTATAATTCTTCAGTCCAACCTACATTAAAGGCGATTCCACGTTAAACTTAGTATTATTTGGAGTAAACAAAATGACATTTGTGGTAACAGAATCTTGTATTAAGTGTAAGTATACCGATTGTGTTGAAGTCTGTCCGGTCGATTGTTTTTATGAAGGGCCAAATTTCTTAGCAATTAATCCGGATGAATGTATTGACTGTGCGTTATGTGAGCCTGAGTGCCCAGTCGATGCGATTTATGCAGATGACGAATTACCGGAGAAATTTAAAGACTATCTTCAACTCAATAAACGCCTTGCTGAAAAATGGCCGAATATTACTGCAAAAAAACCTGCACCTGAAGATGCGGATGAATGGGCCAAAGTAGAGAAAAAGCGTAATTTGTTAGAAGAATAAAGATGTCCAATAAAAATATACTTGCCATAGAAACTAGTACACAAGCTTGTTCAGTGGCTCTGCAAGCTCAGCAAAAGGTTTTTTCACATCATAAGATACTACCCAGACAGCATAATCGAGTCATCTTGCAGCATATTCAGCAGTTATTGCAGCAGGCCAGTGTTACTTTAGCCGAAGTTGATGCTTTGGCTTATGGCCAAGGCCCAGGTAGTTTTACTGGAATTCGCTTAGCGGCTGCGGTAACACAAGGGTTAGCTTTAGCACAAAATTATAAGTTAGTCGGGCTATCGAGTCTAAAAATTCTCGCTTTAAGCGCATATAAGCAATATCAAGTGCCTGAGATATTGGTATGTATCGATGCGAAAATGAATGAAGTCTATTTTGCTCATTATCGTATACAGCAAAAAAATATTGCACTCATCGGTGAAGAACAGTGTGTTGGTTATGATGCTTTACAAATTGATGACCAATTAAATTATCTAGCTGTTGGTGATGGTTGGTTTACTGCGCAAGCTAAAATGTTATTAAAAAAATTTCCCACACTGAAATTGGTTGCTGAACCAACTTATCCTAATGCCATTGATATGTTAGATTTAGCTGAACAAGCAATGGCAAACAAACAAACACTAGAGATTCAGGCAGTGCAACCTAATTATTTACGTCAGATGCATTACCAGAATAAATCGACATGATATACTATCGGAAAAATGACTGTTTACTTAAGGAAATAGCATGATTCAAGCATTTCGAGATAAAATTGCCTCGTGGATTACCTATGTTATTATTGGTGTACTTATCCTTGCGTTTGGCTTTTGGGGCATTGAGCGCTTATTTGGTGTTGGTGGCAATGCTTCAGTTACCGTGGCTAAGATCGATGGTCAAGAGATTACTCAATTCGAATTTAATCGTACTTATGAGCGCTTGAAACGTGAGTTGGCTGCTTCTATGGGCCGGAGTTTTACCTATACGTCAGCGATAGAAAAAAAACTGAAACAAAATGCCATTCAATCGATTATCAACAACACCATTCTAACTCAACATGCATTGGAACAAGGGTATCGAATCACACCGCAGCAAGTCGACAGTGTGTTAACGCGTATTCCGCAGTTTCAAGTCAATGGTCGTTTTTCGCAAGCGAAATTTGCGCAAATGCTCGATCAGTTGTTATTTACCCCAGCGGGTTTTATTAATGATTTAAAAACCAAAATGCTTTATCAACAAATGCAGTCGGCATTTCTTATCACTGCTTTCGTATTGCCACAGGATTTACAAAATGCTTATGATTTAATTAAGCAAAAGCGCAATATTGAATATATGATGATTCCGACGAAAAAATTCCTTGCGTCTATCGATATTTCCGCGTCAATGCTAAAAGATTATTACACTACGCACCAAGATAAATTTAAATTGCCCGAACGCGTGAGTATTCGTTACGTCATTCTAGATTTAGCAGGCGCGAAAAAGAATGTTAAAGTTAGCGAGACACAATTAAAAAATTATTATGAAGATAATTTGGATAATTTTACCATTCCAAAAAAATGGCATTTCGCGCAAATCTTAGTACGTTCTAGTGGTGGTGCAAAAACGGATGATGAATTGCAAACAAAACTTAATTCAATTGGCAATCAATTAAAACAAGGACTAACATTTTCCGCCGCAGTGAAAAAATATTCTGACGATATTGCCAGTAAAAAACGCGCTGGCGTTATGCCATGGGTAACTCTAAATATGCTAAGTCAACCGATTGCACAAACTTTAGAAAAGCTAACTCCGGGACAAATATCTGCGCCAGTTAAAACTCAGTATGGTTATATGATCATAAAACTTTTAGCCGTTGAACCAGAAAAAATAAAACCTTTTGCACAAGTAAAACCACAAGTTAAAACCGCTTTGATCAATTCTGAAGCGGAGAAACTTTTTGCCGATGAGACTTCTCGGTTATCAAATTTAACTTATTCCAACCCTGATAGTTTAGTCGATGCGGCGAAAGATTTAACGTTGAAAATTGAAACTTCGCCGTTGTTTAGCAGACAAGGTGGTAAAACAGCATTAACACGTAATCCTAAAGTTATCCAAGCTGCATTTAGTCGCGATGTGTTACAAAACCGATATAACAGTAATGTTATTAACTTGGCAGCTGATAAAGTCATGGTATTGCGTGTCAATGAACATAAGCAAGCAACCGTCAAACCATTTGCCGAAGTCAAAGCGCAAATCAAAAAATTATTGACTGATGAAAAAGCAACGGCTTTAACGAAAGTGAAAGGTGAAGATATAATTAAATCGATTACCGCTGGTAAACCGTTGGCTGAAATTGCTAAAACTCAAGGTTATAAATTAGTAAATAAGTCAGGTTTAACCCGTCAAACGACTGATATTAATCGATTAATCTTACTTAATACCTTTAGTTTACCTGCTGATGCTGTGAATAAAGTCAAGGGTTTTAGTTTAAAAACAGGTGATTATGTTGTGTTAAAATTAATTAAGGTGGAACAAGAAAAATTACCTGTAGATGAGCAAAAGCAATATCAAGCATTTAAACGGCAAATATCAGCTATTTATGGACTGACAGATTTTGATCTTTATCTAAAACAATTAGTTAAACAAGCGAAAGTAAAAATTGATAAAGATATCAACGTCGATGTATAAATGTTTTATTAGGGTTGTAGGTGGTATGAGTGCGTATCAGTGTATTTACGCAAAAAATTTATCAACTCAAAAACTTATTTAATCATTTCTCGCAATCAATAAATTATAAAAGCTACGGTTATGTGATGATAAGCGTAGTTTTATTGTCTAGTTTAATTGCCTGTTCTCCAACTGAAAAGAATAACACTCAGCCTGCTGCTGCAATTAATGTGGAAATTGCTTTAGCAAAAGCCATGACTATCCCACAAGAAGTTTATTCTGTCGGTAATTTGGTCGCAGTCAATGAAACTAATCTTAGCTCGGAAGTGGCTGGTCGTATTACTAAGATAAATTTCAATAGTGGTGATTATGTTGCTAAAGGTAAAGTGATTATTCAATTAGATGATGTTCAAGCTAAAGCCAAACTGTTCTCTGCACAAGCGGCATTGGAACTCAGTAAAGCCACTTATTCACGTTATACCCGTTTGGCAAAACAAGCTGCGGTATCGAAGCAAAAATTAGATCAAGTTAAAGCAGAAATGCAAAGCAATCAAGCGCGCTACAATAACGCTGAAGAATTATTACAGCAAACCCGTGTTGTCGCCCCTTTTGATGGAAATTTGCAAAATATATTAGTTAATGAGGGCGACTATATTAAAGCAGGTGAGAACCTCGTTGGTTTTGTCGATAGAATGCATTTAAAAGTAAAATATATGCTGCCAGAAACTTATCTTAGAAAAGTTCGTTCAGGTCAGCTAGTAAAAATTTTCTCTGATTCTTTTCCCGATAAAGTATTTTACGGTAGTGTTGATTATATTGCACCTGCGATTAATGCACAATCAGGAGCAATTACTCTGGAGGCAGTGATATACAACCATCGTGACATTCTTTCGCCAGGTTTATTTGTACGTATCGCTCAAGTTGTCGATAGGGAAAAACACGCTATCTTAGTTCCTGAAGAAGCAGTGATGGCGTCATTGAAAGGCTATAGTGTTTATAAAATTGTCGATGAAAAAGCAGTTTTAGTCCCAGTGTTAATTGGCGACAAAACCCGCGGATTAGTGCAAATAAAAAAAGGCATTCAAGTCGGCGACAAAGTAGTCGTCGAGGGTCAACAAAAATTACAAGATGGTAGCCTAGTGAAAATTGTTGATAAAATTGATTAGGAGTTTTTATGAAGTTGCCTGAAATATGTATCAGGCATCCAGTGTTTGCTACAGTATTAAGTTTACTATTGGTCGTCATCGGTATTGTCGGTTTAACGCGTTTAGATATTCGTTTTTTTCCTGAAATCAACCCACCGATTATTACTGTTAACACCAAATATCCAGGCGCAGCAGCGAACGTCGTAGAAAATAGTATCACAACACCATTAGAAAACGCACTTGCTGGTGTCAATGGTATTAAAAGTATGCGATCACGTAGCTTATATGAATGGAGCCATATCACCATTCAATTTAATTTAGATACCAATTTCGCACAAGCAGTTAACGCCGTGCGCGATAAAATCTCGCAAGAACGCCTTAAATTGCCAGTCAATTCTGAACCGTCTAGTATTAATATCGGTGTTTTAGGACAATTGTTATTGAGTATTGGATTTACCGATAAAAATAAAACCGCAGCCGAAATTCGTGATTATGTCGAGCGCAATGTACAACCATTATTGCGCCAAACCTCAGGTGTTGGTTGGGTCGGTGTTTATGGTGCCAGCGAATATGCCATGCGCATTTGGTTAAATGCAGAAAAAATGGCTGATTTTAATATTACTGTAGTTGATGTCACTAATGCATTAAAAAATAATAATATCGAATTTCCCGGCGGGAAAATCATTGATCCACAAAGACAATATAGTGTTGATTCAAATACGTTATTGAAAAATCCGCAGCAATTTGCGGATATCATTATTAAAAAACAAGCAGGGCGTTTAATTCGTTTCAAAGATATAGCTCGCGTTGTTGTAGGCAATCGTAGTTTGCAAGATGCACCGATGCGTATTAATGGTGTTCCGGGTATTGATGTGGAAATCCGGCCATTACAAAATGCGGATCCTATTAACGTTGCTAAAGCAGTTAAAAAAACTTTAGCAGATATTAACAACAGACTACCTGTTGGGATGCAAGCAAAAATCAATTACGATCAAAGTATTTTTTTGCAAGCATCGATAAATGAGACTTTTAAAGCAATCATTTTAGCAGTGTTTTTAGTCGTTGTAGTTGTCTACTTATTTTTAGGTTCATTTCGTGCTGCTGCGATTCCTATTGTGACCATTCCTATTTGTTTAATCGCAGCCTTTGGCATTATGTACTTGTTAGGTTTTTCTATCAACGAACTGACATTGCTGGCATTAGTCTTAGCCATAGGTTTAGTTGTCGATGATGCGATTGTTATGCTAGAGAATATCCATCGACATGTCGAGTCCGGCTTACAATCGAAACAAGCCGCTTTGGTCGGTAGTAAACAAATCACCTTAGCGGTTATCGCCATGACGATTACACTGGCTGCAGTATATGCACCGATTGGTTTAGCCAAAGGCTTCACGCAAATTATCTTTAAGCAATTTGCTTTTACTTTAGCGGCTACGGTAATTGTATCTGGCTTTGTTGCCTTGACGTTATCGCCGATGATGTCTGCTTATCTTTTACGTCATGAAACTAAACATAGTTTCAGTGCAAGATTAGATGATTTATTTACGCATTTTAGTCAGTATTATCAGTCGCTATTAAGTTTTTTATTAAAGAAAAAAACACTGGTGATTTTAACTTTAGTCGGATGTGCTATTTTAGGTTATGCGGTTTACCGCAGCTTGCCGAATGAATTCCTGCCTAAAGAAGATATGGGAGTTATCGTCACTCATGTTAGTGCACCGAGTGGTGCAAGTATTGCATATACCGATAAAAATATGCGTGCTATAGAAAAGATTTATGCGCAAACACCGGCGGTAAAAACCTATTACACCATGGTGTTTGCTGGTAACGGTATTTCTTATGCCATACTCAAACCTTGGCAGCAACGCCAATTATCAGCACAAACCATTGTCGCGCAACTGACAGCAAAAATGACAGCAATTCCAGGAATAAACGCCTATCCAAGTTTGCCTGATACTATGAACTTAGGTGTTACTGGTTCAGCTTACTCTGTTGCATTAATGACAGCCGGAAATTACCAAACACTTTATCGCGCCGCACAAAATATAATAAAGCAATTAGAACTATATCCAGGATTAGAAAATGTTACGACTAATTTAAAATTTGATACGCAGAAATATAAGGTGAGTATTAATCGCGAACTAGCGGCTGAATTAGGTATTAGTTTAAAATCTATTGCCGAGACGATGCGTGTCATGTTGGGTGGTGCACACATTACTGATTTTATGGCTGAAGGAAAAAGTTATCCAGTAATTTTGCAAATGCGCCAACAAGATCTTCAAGATCTAAATGCTATTAGCAAACTTTATCTAAAAAGTGATAAAGGTGAGCGATTACCGCTAAATAGTTTAGTCACTTTAACACCCAGCGTTGGTCAGAACGAATTAACCCATTACAACCGATTACGATCGGCGGTGATTAATGCAGAAGTTGCACCAGGCTATAGTATTGGCGAAGCAGTACAGGCTAGCAAGAAAATCTTAAATCGGAGTTTAACTCAACAAGTCAGTTATACTTTTATTGGGAAAACGCAACAGTATCTCGATGCTAAAGGCAATGTCATCAGCATTTTTATTTTAGCATTGGTATTTATCTATTTAATTTTGGCAGCGCAATTTGGAAGTTTTATCGATCCGTTGATTATTTTATTGACTGTGCCTTTGTGTATCGTCGGTGCTATCGTTACCTTGAAATTAGCTGGCGGAAGCATCAATCTGTATTCCGAAATTGGTTTAGTGACATTAGTTGGGCTCGTCAGTAAGCATGGCATTTTAATTACCCAATTTGCTAACGAATTACGTCAACAAGGACAATCACTACAACATGCCATTATTCAGGCAGCAAGTATTCGTCTTCGACCGATATTGATGACCACATCAGCAATGATTTTTGGTGCATTGCCTTTAGCACTTGCATTAGGCCCTGGGTCAGTTGGCCGTACAGAAATTGGTTGGGTCATCGTCGGTGGTTTGTTGTTCGGTACATTGTTTTCTTTAATCGTTGTCCCCGTGGCTTATGCGATTTTTGGACGTTTACGTCAAAAGTTTTCTTTGGTTAACTAATCTTGTATACTTTCGAGTAGCCAGTGGTTGAGCGTAGCGAAACCACTGGGTAATTTGAATAAAAACGTTTTCAATTAATGCTCCAGTGTCAAAACACTGGCTAAAATCGCTGCTAAATTAAAACGACAGGCAACAAACATGCAAACTAACCAACAAACTCGCGCGGCAATCGCTGGTGTTTCTGGCACCGTGTTGCAATGGTACGATTTTTCTTTATTCGGTTATCTTGCACCAATCATTGCAAAAACTTATTTTCCTAAAGTGAATCAGTTTATTGCGCTGTTAAGTACGTTTGGAGTTTTTGCCGTGGGTTTTTTATTAGCACCATTGGGTGCTTTGTGGCTCGGGCACTTGGGTGATAAATATGGAAGAAAATACGTTTTAACCTTGACGGTAATTTGTATTTCTATTTCGACTGCAGCCATTGCATTTCTCCCTAGTTATGCACAAATTGGCATGTTAGCACCGATCGGCTTGACGCTTTGTCGGTTGTTGCAAGGCTTAGTTTCTAGTGCAGAGTTTGCTGGATCGGCGATTTTTTTAGTTGAACATGCCCCAGTAAATAAAAAAAGTTTTTTTGGGAGTCTAGCGAGCTTTTCTTATACCGCAGGAATGATTATTGGTGCTGGCGTGTGTTCGTTACTCACAGCCAAATTCATGCCACATTGGGCTTGGCGTTGTAGTTTTGTGTTGGCTGTTTTTGGCGCTTGGATTGTTTTATACCTGCGCCATCGAGTTGCAGAAACTCCAGAATTTACTCATCTCATCGACCAGCATGCCGCAGTGAAATTACCGATAGTTAATGTACTCAAGCAAGCGCTAGTGCCGTTTATCATCACTATCGCCTTGGCAGCATTTATCGGCATTTATACTTATGGCACTTATGTTTATATGGTGACATATCTACACGTTTATTTATATTGGTCGTTGGCGTTTGTAACCGGTATAGTGACATTAGCATTAATTGCCGATACTGTGACAGAACCGATTATCGCCTATCTCACTGAGCGCTACGGTCGTTTGAAAATGATGTTGCTCGGCACCTTACTCACACTCGTATTAATGCTACCTATATTTAAGTGCTTAACTGCAACAAATCCTTGGTTGGTAGGCGGCGCTTTAGTGATGATTTCCTTACTCATCGCTTTGGCTTATGCACATGCGAATGCGTTTATGGTCGAGTTGTTTCCGGTAAATTGTCGTTTTAGTGGCTTTAGTGTCGCATTTAATATCGGTATTACAATCTTTGGTGGCACCACACCGATGGTGATGACGTGGTTAATTCACACCACCCAGCATTTGTTCGCTCCAGCATTTTACTATCTAGCCGCAAGCACCCTAGGTTTGATTGCCATTAGCTTCGCCGCTTATTGGCAAAATAAAAGTAGCCACTGGTTGAGCGCAGCGCAACCAGTGGGGAAATATCCGAGCGGTAATAACTAAATGACGGTTATTGTTTTACGGCGATATTTCCAGAGCCAATATTGTTTTAATGCTAGAGGCTTAATTGTCAGTAAAAACAGGAAGTAGCCGGTGTGCAGCGATAGCGAAACACCAGGCCATTACGCTCAAACCCGGTGTTACACTTCGTTCCACACCGGCTACTGAACTAGACACAAATCTTATAATAAAAAACTCATTTTAATTCAGGTTATTACCGCTCGG
>JBCDIY010000030.1:0-9270 GCA_038748435.1 Pseudomonadota bacterium
AGATAATGGGGAGAAGGGCCTTACCTACGATTCAGGTTTGTAACCTTAGCCGGTGTACAAGCTCACTTCTCCCATCCCAACCGTCGTTGAAATTAAGCCACATTAGCTTACCTTTGTAAACATACAAGCCGGTGTGCAGCGCAGCGAAACACCGGGTCAGCTCTAAAATGACCGGCTTAAGAAGTAGAATGTCTAGCTTTCCAAGCGGTAATAAACTCCTCTAATAACTCTTTTTCAAGCGTATTTAATTGGCGTTGTCGCAATAAATCCGGTCGCTTTAGCCAAGTTTGACCTAACGATTGTTGTAGCCGCCATCGGCTAATCTGTTGATGATGACCGCTCAATAAAACTTCGGGTACTGTAACCCCTTGAAAATTTTCCGGGCGCGTATATTGCGGATAATCAAGCAAATTATCGCTAAAGCTTTCGTGAATTGCTGAAGTATCATCACCTAGCGCACCAGGCAGTAAACGCGTTATGGCATCGATAAGTACTAATGCGGCAAATTCTCCGCCGGATAAGACATAATCGCCAATCGACCAAGTTTCCTCAATATGTAAATCAATAACTCGTTGGTCAATGCCTTCATAGCGACCACAGACGATATTTAAACGTTCAAGCTGCAAGAATCCTTGTAGATGTTGTTGTTTTAATGGGGTGCCTTGAGGGCTTAGATAGATGGTTTTATGGCATTTTGGCTGATTTTGTTGCGCAGCGTTAATCGCTTTAATTAAAGGTTCAACTTTCAATAACATACCAGGGCCACCACCATAAGGCTTATCATCGACAGTATGATATTTATCTTGGGCGTAATCGCGAGGATTATAAAAATTAACGCATAATAAATTATTTTTAATCGCACGACCACAAATGCCGTAATTTAACGCTGTGAAGATATCTGGTAAGAGTGTAATGAGGTGAATTTGCATGATGCCTAAAAATCTTTGTCCCAATCAACGACCATTTGTTTATTAAGTTTATCAACTATTATTACATACTGATTTTTGATGTAGGGAATGAGGTAGCGTTTTTCTCCCTGAACGATGATAATGGTTTGATTGGCAATCTCAATCAGGTGATCGATTTTACCTAATAAGACATTCTCACGATTTATGACACTAAACCCTTCTAGTTCTGACCAATAGATTTCATTTTCAGGTAGGTTTGGTAGCAGCGTTTTTTCAATGAAGATATATTTGTTAATGAAAGGGGTGACTTGTTCTATAGTGTTTGCCTGGTCTAACTGTACGATAAATTTCTGTTGTTGATTTTTGTGTTGGATAACTTTAATTTGCTGATATTTGCTACTTTGTTCGATATACCAAGGTTGATAATTAAATAAATTACTAGGCGGTACAGTGAAGGAACGTACGAAAAGCCAGCCGTGAATGCCATGAGTCTTGCCAAATTGCCCAATGATAGTTAAGTCATCTGCATTGGGCGATTTTGGCATAGAATTTACTTAGATTCGTCTGGTTTAGCTTCAGCCTCAGGCTTTGCTGAAGTTTCTGTAGCTTCAGCAGATGCTTCTGCTTGCTTCGCGGCCTCAGCAGCTTGTTCTTCTGCAGCTTTTTTATCTAATTCGGCTTGTTTAGCAGCGGCTTTTTCTGCGTCTGCTTTGGCTTTTAGTTCAGTCCTTTTCGCTAAATATTTCTCATTGCTAGGATCTTGACGGAAACCTTTGATTAAACTTCTAACCTTATCAGAAGGTTGTGCACCGTTATGTAACCAGTAGTCAACACGTTCAATATTCATATGTAGACGGATTTCACTGCCACGGGCGAGTGGGTTGAAGTAACCTAAGCGTTCATTATAGCGTCCGTCACGAGCATTGCGCTTATCTGTAGCAATAATGTGATAGAAAGGATTTTTCTTCGCTCCTTTACGAGCTAAACGAATTCTTACCATATTGGTATTTTCCTCTTTAAAATACAGTCGTTCAAAGGCATACTATTCTATGCAATTTTCAATAATAAATAAAGCATTAACATCAGCAAAACCGATATTATCGGCTAAACTAATTTTTGAAGCTAAATTATACAAGAAATTGCTAGCTTTTTGAACTTATTTCAAATAATTTCAGATTACGCTTGCCATTTTTGGCTAAATCAGTATCATATAATACTTTGAGTCATTTGGGCCGTTAGCTCAGTCGGCAGAGCAGTGGGCTTTTAACCCATGTGTCCTGAGTTCGAATCTCAGACGGCCCACCAAAACCCATAGACTGCAATAACAAATCTAGTTTCTCAAACGTTAAAATGCTAGTTTTTAATACCACAGTAATAATAGGTTATTCATGAAAGAGAAAAGCTCGACATATCCTTTTCATCATATTGAAGAAGAACTACTCCCTTCAGCCTATGAGCTTGCTTATATCGATAAAGACTTTATGTTACGCCGCGATTTACGTGCAGTTCGCTTGATGTTGGAATTTTTAAAAGCAGAAACACGGCAAATTGAGCAGCATATTAAATCTACTATCGTTATTTTCGGCAGTGCGCGTTTCCCTGCTTATGAAGACGCCAAGCAACGCTACGATGAAATTCAATCAGTGTTACTCAAAAAGCCGGATGATAAAATGCTGTTAGCCGAGTTAGAAGACGCAAAAGGTGATTTAAAACGCAGTGAATTTTACGAAGCATCGCGTAAATTAGCCAATATCATTACGCGGCATTGCCAAAAAAAGCCACAAAAAGATTTAGTTGTTGTCACTGGTGGTGGGCCAGGTATTATGGAAGCTGCTAATCGTGGTGCCGATGAAGCCAAAGGTAAGTCGATTGGTTTGAATATTGTCTTGCCACGCGAACAATCAGCTAATCCTTATATTACTCCAGAACTAAACTTTCAATTTCATTATTTCGCAATTCGCAAAATGCATTTTTTAATTCGAGCGAAAGCATTAGTCTTTTTCCCTGGCGGTTATGGCACGTTGGATGAACTGTTTGAAGTGTTGACATTAATCCAAACCAAGAAAATTCGACCATTAGAAATTATGCTTTTTAATAAAGAATATTGGCAAAAGTTGGTAAATTTTGATTTTTTAGTTGAGCAAAAAGCGATAGATCCGGAAGATATTAAATATTTCCACTACGTCGATACGCCTGAAGAAGCTTGGGAAAGATTGAAAAATCACTTTGATCTAGAAGACTAAGCTTAATCAAAAATCTTTCCTGGATTTAAAATATTTTTTGGATCGAATTGTTGTTTAATCGCCCGCATTATATTTAGCGTATTTGCATCAATTTCTTTTGCTACAAAAGGTTTTTTTGCTAAACCAATGCCGTGTTCTCCAGATAACGTTCCATTGAGTTTTAAAACAATGGTAAATACTTCTTCTAAACAAGCTTGTGCATGTTCATTTTGTTTTGCATCTTTGGCATCGTACATGATATTCACGTGAATATTGCCACTACCAGCATGACCAAAATTAACAATTTTGATTTGATATTTTTGCGCCAGTTTTTGTAATTCTGCGAGCAGGGTAGGCATTTTACTAATAGGAACGACAATATCTTCATTAATTTTATTTGGCGCGGCGTGTTTTAATGTCGGTGATAATGCCCGGCGAAGTTGCCATAAGGCTTTAATGGCTGCAGGTGTTTTTGCTTGCGAAAAGGCTAAACAATGATCTGAATTGGCAATTTGACTAACCATTTGACACTGCGCTTCGATGCCTTGTTGCAAGCCGTCTACTTCTATCATTAACAGTGCTTGCGCATTTTCCGGTAACTCGACTTGCTGATGTTGACGAATGAGTTGTAAAGCTTGTGCATCCATAAATTCTAACACTGCGGGGGTTGCTGGACTTGCCATCAATTGAATAATCACTTCAGCACAGGCTTCAATAGACGCATAAATTGCTTGAAACGTGGCTTTAGCTTCTGGCCGTGTTAATAATTTTAAAGTCGCTTCAGTAATTATGCCTAAGGTGCCTTCGGAGCCGATGAGTAAGCGAGTTAAATCATAACCCACTGCGCCTTTAGCGGTATAATAACCGGTTTCTATGACTTCTCCGGTGCCAATTACTGCGCGCAGTTTCAGTGTATTTTCTCTAGCAGTACCGTATTTAATTGCATGCGGGCCAGCAGCACAACAAGCCAGATTGCCACCTATAGTCGAATAAGCCCCACTTGAAGGATCACAAGGCCAAAAAAATTGTTGCTTGGCAACATGATCTTGCACTGATTGATTAGCAATGCCGGGTTCAACGCTAATCGTACGATTAGCGACATCAAATTGCTTAATTTGGTACATATGTTCAAAGCTTAAAACTACACCGTTTTTAGCAGCAATCGACGCGCCTGTGGTGTTACTGCCGCGACCACGCGCAGTAATGGGCACCTCATGTTGGTAACAAAGTTTGACAGTATCGATGACATCTTGTTCATTATGAGCAAATACTACAGCGATAGGAATATTTTGAAATGCACTATTATCATAGCTATAGGCAATACAAGCCGCAGTTTCAGTTAATACTTTATCGGCTAAGATTTTTTGTAATGCCTGAAGAAATGTTTTCATGTTCCTAGTATAACATCGATTTTTTATGCAGGTCGTCATCCCTGCAAAGGCGGCAAATTTGTTGTAGCCAGTGGTTGAGCGTAGCGGAACCACTGGGGAGTTTGGTTACGGCTACTTTTATTTGCCTCGTGTTAAAACACGGGCTACAAGTTCAGAGAATTAAAGCGCAACACAGGAAAATTTTAATCATCATACTTAAACAAAGTCACCACTTTTTTCACACCGCTGACGCGTCTGGCAACATTGGTAGCTAAACGAGCTTGATAACGCGATACACGGCCCATCAGATAGACTATGCCATTTTCCGTGACGGCTTTTATTTCTCCGGAGCGTAAGCCCGGTTTGATAATCATATCTGATTTCACATTAGAAGTGATCCAACTATCTTTGGCACGACGTTTGGTGGAAACATTTGGGCTAACGGTAATTGCATTGTAAATGTGTTTTACTTTCGGTGTATTACGTGCAATGCGCTGAATAGTAATGCGTTGGCTGGCATAGCGCACTTGGCCAATTAATAATACATCATAATTCATTGCTGCAACGCCGACATGCGTTTTTTCTAGATCGGGATGCGTGCGCATACGTACGAGAATTTTTTGTTTGATGTTACTATCGTCAAAAATGGTTCTAAAACTGCGCTTATCATAAACCACTAAAGTCGCAGCGGCACCGCCGAGCAGAATAGGTATACAGCCGTTGAGTAAAAAAGTAACGACAAAAGCTAAAACAATTAATCTTATTTTTTTCATATGCATTATTCACTTTGACCAAATAAACTCGAATCGATAATTTCACATAAGCAATGGATAATGAGTAAATGTGCTTCTTGCACCCGTGCCGTACGGTTAACTGGGACACGAATTTCAATATCATTTTCACCAATGACTTTAGCTAGCTCGCCACCGTCTTTGCCAGTTAAGGCGATAGTTTTCATATTACGGCTTTGCGCCGCTTGTATTGCTTGCAACACATTGGCGGAATTGCCACTGGTGCTTATCGCTAATAAGATATCTTTGCTTTGTCCCAACGCTTTTATCTGTTTAGCAAAAACTTCGTCGTAATGATAATCATTGGCAATCGAAGTTAATGTAGATGAGTCGGTAGTCAAAGCGATTGCTGGCAAACTCGGGCGTTCTCTTTCATACCGATTTAACATTTCTGCGGCAAAATGTTGTGCATCAGCAGCCGAACCACCATTGCCACAAGCGAGAATTTTTTTGCTATTTAATAAAGCATCTACCATGGCTTGTCCAGCCGTAGCGATGACATCGACTAAGCATTCTTGCACGCTAAGTTTAGCGTCTATGCTTTCTTGTATGTTGGTTTTGATAAGTTGTTTCATATATATTGTTCTCGCTAAAATTTTGTTGGGCTTCGCTTCGCTCAACCCAATGAAATATGCCCCTCTTTTTTCAAAAGAGGGGTTGGGGGAGATTTGTCAATCGGCAGAAAAATCCCTCCTGTCTTCCCTTTTAAAAAAGGGAGGGACGTAGATTATTGCACCTTAGATCATAGAATTTATCTTAGATTTAAGGCACAAAACACAATATCCCATTTAAGCAATAGAGCTTTTCTAAAAAGTGGAGGATTTGTCACCAAACCGCCTCGGCGTAAAAAGCATTTTTAATCCAATCAATTTTTTGTTGTTGATCCATGCAAACGACATCAAAGCGACATTGACATTGATGCGTTAATTTTTTGGTTTGCAAATAATATTGCGCCGCAGTAATAATCTTTTGTTGTTTATGATAATCAATCGATGCTTTGGCACCACCAAAATTAGCATTTTTGCGATAACGTACTTCAATAAAAACTAAGCAAGCTTTATCGCGCATGATTAAATCAATTTCACCGCGTTTGCAACGAAAATTTTCTGCAATGGGTTGCAAGCCTTGTTGTTGTAAAAACGCTTTCGCAGAGATTTCTGCGTTCTTTCCAATCATTATTTTTTTTGCTTTGTGTAAGTAATTTATCATGATGGTATTTTTGCAATCCGCTTATTACGAAACTCTGCCCAGCTTAATTGTTGTAAAATCATTTGTGATGAACCTAAATATAATTTACCGGTAGCGCCATTTAAACCTTGCGATGGCAAGCTGCTGATATTTTTTAATTGCGAAGCGAGCAGATAAGTGTCCGCGCCTAAGGCATAAAATCGCGCCCGATTTTGAAATGGATTGGTATTGTTAGTAAATAATTGTCTATGGCTGCGATAATTTTTCCCATTTAAAATAAAGGGCACATCGACAAATTTGACTCGATTGACGTCGAGGTTGTAATTGCTTTTAGGGATGTCAGTATTGATTAAAGAAATCGAATAAATTGCCAGTTGTGTGGCATAATTATAACGGACTAATGGCACGATTTGTCGTGCGTAATTTGGCGTAGCGACTAAAAAGATCATATCGACATCTGCACGTCTGCGGGGCGCAAATTTTACTTTCTCACCCAGTAGTTTCTCTAATTTATTTGCGCGGGCGACACTTTGGTTAATATCCAACAAACTGCGAATGACCGGGCGTAGTTTTTCGTTATTGCTATACAACAAACCATCGGTAATTTGTCCGCCCAAGGCTTGCCAAGTATTGACAAAAGCATTGCTAATACGTTTGCCCCAAGCATTATTGGGGGCGATGATGATGGCATTGCGATGGCCATCTTGCCATGCACCGTTAGCAACTTGAATGGCGTCGTTTTCCGGTGACAAGCCAAATTCAAAAAAGTCACGTGGTGGTGAGGTCGACTTGGTATAATTCAAAGCGATGACAGGCACTTTACCGTTAGCTGCGCGCTCTAAGCGACGCACATTTTGGCGTTGTAACGGGCCGATAATTAACTGTGCGCCATCTTGTACGGCTTGTTGATACAATTGTTTTATATTGCCTTGTTGAGTGTTGTAAAATTTAATCTGAATTGGTGGTTGGCCGTGCATTTGACCTTGATAATAACTTTCTAAAAAGCCTTCGCGGATGGATTTACCAGCGCGAGCATAGGGGCCGTGTAATGGTAATAGTAAGGCGATTTGGGCATAATGATCAGGCAATGCAGCGAGATTAGTGTTGCCAGAGCGCAAACTAGCACAGCTTGCTAATAAACTAGCAATGACAATCAGTAAAATAAGTTTTATCTTTTTCAGCATAATTGAGACAACAAGCTATATGAATCATCAAGCTTCAATTGTAACAAAATCTGGCGTCTTGTATATAGTTGCGACACCCATCGGCAACTTACAAGATATGACTAGCCGCGCGATAGCCACATTAAAATCAGTGGATTTGATCGTTTGTGAAGATACCCGCCACAGCCGCAAGTTACTGAATTTTTTTCAAATCAATCGCCCGTTAGCCGCACTACATGATTTCAATGAAGCCTACAAAGCCAAGCAATTTATTGCCAAACTGCAACAAGGTGAAAATATCGCTTATATTAGCGATGCCGGCACGCCATTGATTAGCGACCCGGGCTATCGACTGGTTTGTCTCGCCCATGAAAATCAGATTAAAGTCATTCCCATTCCAGGTGCTTGTGCATTGATTACTGCCCTGTCAGCTGCTGGGTTGCCTTGTGATCAATTTCGGTTCTGTGGTTTTTTACCTGCAAAAGCCAAAGCTAAACAGGAACAATTAACCGCATTAGCTGACGCCAATGCGACATTAATTTTCTATGAAGCGCCACATCGTTTGCTAACAACACTGCAAACACTGCAAGAAATTTTTGGGGTTGATCGTCTCGCTGCCGTGGGAAAAGAACTCACCAAACTTAATGAGATGATCTTCCGGGGGAGTTTAGCGGAAATTTATTCCGAACTAGCCAAAGAAAAAATTTTAGGCGAGTGGGTCATTCTGATTGCGCCGATGCAAAAAACAGAAAAAACTGTACCAGATGAAGTGAAAATCTCTATCGATAATTTGCTAACGATTTTATTAAAGCAACTGCCATTAAAACAAGCCGTACAAATTGCTAGCAAAATTTCTAACCAAGCAAAAAATAAACTCTATCAGCGTGCTTTGGATTTAAATGAATAGATTATTCATAAAAAAACTACTTGAAAATTTCTTTAACTCATATAATAATACACAGCTCAATAATAAAAAAAACAAATGAGGAGAAAGATATGAAGGGTAAACTCTTTAGTGAAGTATATTACGGTTCTACAAGCCACGGGT
Source organism: Pseudomonadota bacterium (assembly GCA_038748435.1). GTDB lineage: Bacteria > Pseudomonadota > Gammaproteobacteria > JBGSLN01 > JBGSLN01 > JBCDIY01. The sequence continues at coordinate 8,691 of JBCDIY010000030.1, forward strand.
TAGCAATCAATTTTAGACCAATTTTGAATGGAAAAGGAGAAGATACTCATAGTATTTATAATACTAATTTAGAAACTACAATGTGCTTGTATTTTCATAGTGTGCCTCAGCTTACTTATAATCCCGAGTGTAAAGAAATCGTACATGCTACACCAAATTATGAATACAATAAATATACTGAAATTCCAACAATTGATAGTAATAAACATTCACCTGAATCAATGATGTTATTTGCGATGGAAGCGGGTGCTGCAATCATATTCCAATCACTTGATAATAAGAAAGATTTACACACTATTTGGGTCGACGACCAATTATCTGACGAATTTATACAATCATTTCTTCAAGATATACTTCAGCACAAGATTGATGATGAAACAAAGCATGCAAAGGGTCATTTTTATTTAAGAAGATTTGAATCTGGCGTAAATTATCAAGGATTACTTGCAGAGGGATTACTTGACTCACAGGTTGTAAAATATCTTAAAAAAGAAAAAACTACTTCCCAACATATAGATATAAAATTACCTGGTTTGTCGTCATCTTCAACTCCTAGTTCACCTTTATCATCGCCAAAAAT
>JBCDIY010000031.1:0-9252 GCA_038748435.1 Pseudomonadota bacterium
ACCTTTAAGCTTGTCCCAATTTTTTTCAAAATTAGCATGCCAAGCATATAATGTCTTTGCATAATCTGGGCCAAAATTATGCCAATCTTCCATAATAAAAAGATTCTCTATGGATTGTCCCATTTGTTTAATACTGGGTAAAGTTGAATTAGGAAATATGTAACGTTGGATCCATTCGTCGCCTGTAGGCGAAGTAAAATTAGCACCCATCGTGTGTAATAAGAATTTTCCACCTTTGTTTAAACAACGTTTTGCGACTTGCATATAAGTGCGATAATTTTTATAGCCTACATGCTCAAACATACCGATAGAGACGATATTGTCAAATTTTTCCTTAACATCACGGTAATCTTGTAAGCGAATTTCAATAGGTAGTCCTTTGCATAATTCTTCTGCTAGGGCTTTTTGTTCTTTAGAAACGGTAACACCGACTACGGAAACCCCATAGTAACGCGCTGCATGACGAGCAAAGCTACCCCAGCCACAACCAATATCTAAAATTGTTTGGCCAGGTTCTAGATAGAGTTTTTTACAAATCAAATCACATTTTGCCGCTTGTGCTTCATCTAAGGTTGTTGCTTCGCGCCAATAACCACAAGTGTAATTCATTTCTTTATCCAACATGACGGAAAATAAATCATTACCAACATCATAGTGTTTTTCACCAATCTGAAATGCTCGACGTTGCGTTTGATAATTAAACAAACTTGCCTTAATGTAACGTGCTAAAGGTCGAATACCATAAACTAGCAAGGAAGGGTTTTTTAATATTTCTGCATGAAAAAGATCATCCAATTTTGCGTTCAATAATCGAATAAAAAATTCATCTAATTTTTGTACCTCCCACCATTTGGCAATATAAGCTTCGCCTAATCCTAATGACTGCTTGCGCATAACAGCAGAATAGAGTTGCTCATTCGTAATTTGAATATCCCAAGGTCTAGGGCCATTGATTTCAATATCGGCTTTTTTTAACAGTTGATTTAGTATTTCCTTGATACGACTCATGTTAAAACTTCTCCTTTTACAATATGTTGCTATTGTATAGCATCAAAAAAACGTCAGCAAGTTTTGCAAAATACTTGCTAAATTAATTGCGAGTTAAAATCCTTTTGCATTGCCATTACCATAACGAATGTCTGCAGCTCCGAGGTAATTTTTATTTTGAAAGTCGCGTTGAATACCCGCACTAAAGCCCCAATAATTACCATAAAATAAAAATCCTGTTTGCAATTTGTAACCCATTTTTCGCAATAATTTTTGTGTATCCGGACTAAATGCTAAAGGCTCCATAAAAACGATATCTGGCAGCCATTGCATATGAAATCTCGGTGCAGCAATAGCGGTACTGATATTCATATTGTAATCGATGACATTGAGTAAAATCTGTAATATTTGCGTAATAATCGTCGATCCACCAGCAGCACCTAAAACTAGGTAAACCTGGTTGTCTTTTAAGACAATCGTTGGTGTCATAGAACTTAAAGGTCGTTTCCCAGGTTGAATTCGATTTGCTTGACCTTGCACTAGACCAAACATATTTGCTGTGCCGGGTTGTAAAGTAAAATCATCCATTTCATTATTTAAGAAAAAACCAGTATTGCCGGCAATCACTTTAGCACCAAAAGCACCATTTAAAGTATACGTTACCGAAACCGCATTACCTTTGGAATCAACCACAGCATAACTAGTTGTTTCCAGCGGTTCAGCTGTTTGTTGCAAGCCCATGTTTTTTGAATTGCCTGCTTTAAAAGGCTTAATTGCATTTCTGATCATTTGCGCATGCTGTTTTGATAATAACTTTTCAATCGGGTTATTAATAAAATCAGGATCGCCTAAGTAACGGTTCCTATCTGCATAAGCATACCGCATGGCTTCAACAATATAATGCGTACTAGCGGCAGAGTGAAAACCTAAAGATTTTAGTGGATATGCTGAGAGTACGTTTAGCATCTCACATAACGTGACGCCACCTGAGCTCGGAGGTGGTGAGGTAATGATGGTATTATTTTGATAAGAGCAAATAAGCGGTTTGCCAATTTCGACGGTATAATCGGTAAAATCTTTTAAACTTAAAGCGCCACCATTTCGTGCACTTGCTTGAACAATCGCTTTAGCAATCGGCCCTTGGTAAAATGCTTTGCTACCATCTTTTGCAATGAGTGTTAACGTCTGCGCCAACCGCGGTTGTTTAAATTTGTCACCTACTGCTAACGCTTTGCTATTGGGGTAGAAAATTTTTGCGACATTTGCGGATTGACGCAATTTTGGTAAAAATTTATCGTAAACTTTTATATCTTTCGGTTGTATGACAAAACCTTGTTGGGCTAATTGAATTGCCGGTGCTATCACTTGTTGTAATGAAAGCGTACCAAAACGTTCCAATGCGGTATTTAAACCCATAACGGTCCCAGGAACACCGACGGCTAGATAACCAGAGCGAATTTTTTTTACATCCGGTTTGCCGTCCTTAAAATAGTCTTTGACATTAATATTAAGCGGTGCTTTTTCACGAAAGTTCAAAAAATAATTTTTGCCATTAGCTAAGTGCAGTAACATAAAGCCACCGCCGCCAATATTGCCACAACAAGGATCGACGACAGCCAAGGTATAACCCATGGCGACGGCAGCATCGATAGCATTACCACCTCGTTTGAGGATATTTAATCCAACTTGGGTTGCTAGTGGGTGTGCACTAACCACCATGGCATTGGCGCCGCTAGCGGGTTGCGGTGCGGCGGCAAAACAAGGAAAATAAAGAATACAAAAGAGCCATATAATAAGTTTTTTCATTTTATCCCTATTTGAGTATGCTTAAGTAAATATAAATTATTATATTTGATTTTGCTAGAGTGATAAATGAATTGTGGCGCAACGTTAAAAAAACATAGGAAAAATATGTATGAATGCACAACAAAACGATTACCAATTTATTCTCGTTGATGGATCGAGTTATTTATATCGTGCATTTTATGCTTTACCACCTCTGACTAATTCGAAAGGTGAACCTACTGGCGCCATTTATGGCGTCATCAATATGTTAAAAAAGTTAATGCAGGATTATCATGCTGATTATGTCGCCGTAGTGTTTGATGCCAAAGGCGAAACATTCCGCGATGAGCTATTTGCCGATTATAAAGCCACTCGAGCACCGATGCCGGATCCATTAATCGATCAAATTGAACCTTTGATGGCAATCATCGATGCCTTGGGTTTTCCGTTGTTGATTATTGATCAAGTCGAAGCAGATGATGTCATCGGCACTTTAGCAGTACAAGCGGCTAAAAAGGGGTTGGCCACGTTAATTTCCACCGGTGATAAAGATATGGCGCAAATCGTCGATGATAAAATTCATTTGATTAATACCATGTCGGGAAAATTATATGATCGCGCTGGTGTGATGGATAAATTCGGCATTCCACCCGAAGCTATCATAGATTATTTAGCGTTAGTCGGCGATAACGTTGATAACATTCCTGGGATTCCTAAAGTTGGCCCAAAGACAGCAGTTAAATGGTTGACTGAATATAAAACTTTGGATGGTGTAATCCAAAATGCTGAAAAAATTAAGGGTAAGGTCGGGGAAAACTTGCGTGCAAATTTGCAAACACTAGAGCTATCAAAAAAATTAGCGACGATTAAATTAGATGTGGAAATGCCATTTACCATTGAAGCACTGAAATTAAAGCAAGCAAATAAATCACAACTCGAAGCATGGTATAAAAAATTAGAATTTAAAACCTGGCTCAGTGAATTATTGACGCCAGCTAAACATGAAGCAGGAGAATATCAATTAATTACTACAGAAAAGCAACTGCAAGATTATCTCGCACGGATTAAAAAACAAAAATTAATGGTTATCGATACCGAAACCAATTCATTGAATTACATGCAAGCTGAATTGGTTGGAATTTCTTTAGCATTAAAACCAGCAGAAGGCGTCTATATTCCATTGACCCATGATTATATGGGAGCGCCAAAGCAGTTGTCACGAGCTTTAGTGTTAGATTTATTAAAACCGATTTTAGCAGATGAAGAAATAAAGAAAATTGGTCATCATATCAAATATGATCAACATATTTTATTAAATTATGATATGCAATTACGTGGTATTGCGTTTGATACCATGCTTGAATCTTACGTGTTAAATAGTTCTGCTTCTAGGCATGATATGGACACGCTAGCATTAAAGTATCTCGGTAAAAACACCATTCACTATGAAGACGTTTGCGGCAAAGGCAAAAAACAAATTACCTTTAACCAAGTTGATTTAAAGCAAGCGCTTGATTATGCTGCAGAAGACGCTGATATTACCTTTCAATTGCATGAAACCCTTTATCCAAAAATTGCAGCAGATGAAAAATTAAATTTTGTTTATGAAAAAATTGAGCTGCCATTAGTTCCAATTTTAACAAGTATGGAACATGGTGGTGTGTTAATCGATGCAAAAAAATTAGCGGCACAAAGCCAAGATCTCGCTAAACTCTGCCAACAATTACAAGATGAAGCGTTTGCTATAGCAAAGGAAGAATTTAATTTAAACTCGCCCAAGCAATTGCGTGAAATCTTATTTAGCAAATTAAATTTGCCGGTACTGAGTAAAACTCCAACGGGGCAAGCTTCCACTGCAGAAAGCGTGTTGCAAGAATTGGCGTTAGATTATCCGTTGCCCAATATTATTTTACGTTATCGTAGTTTAAGTAAATTGCAATCGACTTATGCAGAAGCTTTACCAAAACAAATTAATCCAAATACGGGACGTGTGCATACGTCTTATAATCAAGCGATTACCGCTACTGGTCGGCTTTCTTCTACCGATCCAAATTTACAAAATATCCCGATTCGTACTGAAGAAGGTCGACGCATCCGCCAAGCATTTATTGCGCCACCAGACCATAAAATTTTAGCGGCGGATTATTCACAAATTGAATTGCGCATTATGGCAGATTTGTCGGATGATCCGAATTTAAAAAAAGCCTTTAAAAATGGTCATGATATTCATCGTGCCACCGCGAGTGAATTACTGGATATCCCGATAGAAAAAGTGACTTCAGAACAACGTCGCAGTGCTAAGGCAGTAAATTTTGGTTTAATTTACGGTATTTCCGCTTATGGCTTATCGCGACAACTGGGTATTGATGTCAAACAAGCGCAAGCTTATATGGATTTATATTTTCATCGCTACCCGAATGTTTTGGCTTATATGGAACAAGCGCGCGTGATAGCCCACGAAAGAGGTTATGTAGAAACTATCTTTGGTCGACGATTATATTTGCCAGAGATTAACGTCAGTAATATACCGCGGCGCAAAGCTGCCGAACGTGCAGCCATTAATGCACCGATGCAAGGCACTGCTGCTGACATCATAAAACTGGCTATGATTAAAATGTATGATTATATTCAAACTTCTCAAGTCGATGCGCGTATGATCATGCAAGTACATGATGAATTAGTTTTCGAAGTGGCTGAGTCTTGTCTTGATAATTTTAAATCTACAGTCGAAGACATTATGACCCACGCGGTAGAGTTGAAAGTACCGTTAGAAGTCAGTGTTGGTATCGGAGATAATTGGGATGAAGCGCATTGATTGAATTTTGGATATTTTTAGATGTCTCAATCCAAAAATTCTGGCATGACAATATTCGTAGTCAGTGTGTAGCAAAGCAAGACATCGCTAAATATATGATTTTGTCCGGTACAGAGGGAAATTGCGAAAAAATTTACCAATTTAAGAATACCTTAAGATAGGCTTGTTAAAATATACTGGTGTTTAAAATTATTTATCCTATGTAAGACATGCCTAAACTTAATATTCAAGCATCGCGAGTACAGACAGCTCTCACAACGATGTATGTTAATCAGGAGTTTTTTGCTGCGCCTTTGTTACCTGATCCTGATAGTGGTTTTCAAAAGTTCGCAAAAAATAATGCTACTGCATTAACTGAATTCTCCAATGATTTACATACCTGCTTGGATGTAACTACACCAACTATCCCAGATCAAAAAACAATTGGAGAAAATCGGCATTTATTCCATAAGTATTATGCGGCAATATTGGGACCACTCAATTGGGAAACACACAAACACGACTCTAAAGATTGTTTGCTTTCAAACAATTTACAGCCATTAAAAAAGTTGCTTGAACAAAATCCAGCTATAGTCGATGTGATTCTAAAGCATCGATATAATCCAATCATTGAATGTTGGTATGAGACTCAAGCTAAAACAGATGAGCAAGCAGTTCGCAACAAGCGAATCACAGCAATTGAAGCTAAAATGCAACGTCTGGATCAGAATTGTTTGGTTTATCAACAACATCTGCTAGCTGAAAAAGATAAATTACTGGATTTATGTCCAAGGCCTTCATCGATCAGTATTTCTTATGAATATGCCTCTGGAACAGACATAAGACTACCAATAAAAATGCAAGTGCATTTGGATTCTCAATCGAATGTCGATCAAACTTCTGCTGAATCGATAAAGGATGTTGCAACTAAATATAATAAAGTAGCAGAACTACGCCAAACGTTATATCAATCTCAAAAGCATGCTGTTTCTCGTCTAACGCAATTTCAAGAAATTTTTGCGAACGAAGGAACACAGGCAATTATATCAGTACATCGCGATTCTACGGGAATGCGCTTTTTAAAAAATACAGCTATAGTGCTCTCTAGTTTAGTTTTTGGTGCAGGGTTACTGCTCTCTTACGCAAAATCTAATTCATTTACATTCTGGCGTTCGGAGGGGGAGAAAACTTGCAGCAATCTAGAGAATATATTGTATAGCGTACCTGCTCCTGCAGCCTAATTTATCTCTTCTACCTCAAATGTTAGTCAAAATAAACTGGAAGATTAGTCAGCAAGTGTTCTAAGTATTATTTTAAGCACTGTAGGTTGAGTTGAGCGCAGCGAAGCCTAACAATCTATAAAAAAACCACGTAGTGTTGCTACGTGGTTTAAGTTTACGACAGCGAACCTTTATTTTTTTGTGCTTAACACGTTACCTTGTAATTGCACTACTAGTGGAAAACCTTGGCAACTACCCTTGCCATTAATTACCTTATTGACGATAGTGAAGTTGTAGTGGCAAGTCATGCCATCCGTGCTGCTAGTTCTCTCAGCAGAATAGGCTGAACCAGATCTTTTGAAAACTGAGACAGTATATTGATTTGCTTTTCCGGTCGTTCTCTCAGTCATTTTTGCTTGATAAGTTCCACAATGTTTACATTTACCTGGTTGTGATTTTACCCAAGTGCCAACCCAGTGTAGATAAGGTCCTTCATTAATACGCCATACTTCGGTAGCAAAAGCAGAACTGATGGAAGCTATACCAAACAGCATTGTAATCACAGCTATAAAACTAATTTTTTTCATTATAGTCTCCTAAATTTATACAATTATTAGATTTTTACAGTGAGAGCTTAATTGAAAAAGAAAAAGATAATTAGAGTATAAAATACTTGTTTTGCACATGTGCGAAGCAAGATAAACTTTATTGAGCGTCAATGAAGAACAATTTTTAGCTTGAATAATGTCTATAAAAAAAATATTTTATTGCATCAAGCATTCGTTCTGACAGTCACATCAACTCGACGGATTAAAGTTTTGATACTCGTTACGTAAGCCGATCCACGTTGTGAATAGTGGACTAAACCTTCAGCTAAAGCCACAGCAGTAATCGGTTGATTATCTTGACGTAAGCGCTGACGAATGCGACGCAATGATTTATAAGCGCGGTTAGTATTGAGGTTATGAATATAATGTTCAACTGAGGCTTGAGCACTGACAAATTTTCGTACTTCATAACGTTCACCAACGGGCCGGCGTTGGGGTACGATACCGCAGCCAGCTTTGTAACACCATTGACCGAAATAATTGTTACCCAGTTTGGCAAAACGCGAGCTGCCCCAGCCAGATTCATTAGCTGCTTGGGCAATGGCCAGATCGACAGGGATAACATCAACACGGCTTAATAAGTTTTGCCAAGCTTGCGGTTTGTTAAGATTAAAATGTTTAAGCTTATATTTTTGGGCTAAGTCTAATAACCAGGTTTTTTCCAAAGAAGTTAACGATTGATTAACATGATGACGCTGGTATAAATTTTCTAATTCTTGCCGTTGCATGTGGATGGTTTGGTTAACTAACTCAACTTTTGGCAACAAAAAATTGACAAATTGTGTCTGTTTTGCAGATAATATGAGCGTTGTTGCATGGCTAACACTATAAACCAGGCAAATAATAAAGCCGAATAAAAAACGAGTGTAAAATGAGTTTTGCATAATCGAAATAACAGTTTATAACCATAAAGTCTTCAAGTTATCAAAAAATTGTTTACCATGCAAGCAATAATTGGCAAAAAACTAAACTAATTTCTCAATACAAGAGGATGATAAAAGTGAAAAACTTCAAAAAAACAATGACCTGTCTTATTGTTTCAGGTTTGATGCTGACCTTGACCGCATGTAGTGGTGTTTCAAACCAAGACGCGGGTGTGGTCACTGGTGGCTTAGTTGGGGGTGCGCTCGGTAGTTTATTTGGTGGTGGCTCGGGCAAAATCTTAGCTACTGCAGGTGGTGCGGTGTTAGGTGCTTATTTGGGTGGTCGAATCGGTAAAAATATGGATGATACTGATCGCTTAAAGATGCAACATGCGTTAAACGATAGTCGTACTAATCACACGACAACTTGGCGTAACCCAGATACCCACGCGGTGTATCATGTCAAACCGACGCGGACTTACTATCGTGGCAATCAACCTTGTCGTGATTATACGACTACTGCAATCATCGGTGGTAAAAAAGAATCTATCTATGGTCGTGCTTGTCGTATGGCTGATGGTAGCTGGAAAGTCGTTAAATAATTATAGGCAATGTAAGTTGGGTTTGAGCGCAGCCAAGCCCAACCCAACAAAACAACTGTAGCCAGTGTTTTAACACTGGCGAACTGATGAAAAACTTTCTTAGTTGTTCTGTTGCGTTCAACCATTGACTACATCCAATTTTTTTTTGGCATCATAAAAATAAACGATAATCTACGCTAAATTTTTTCGCAATGCGTTTGGCTATATCCTTGCCAATTTTACGACGGCCATTTTCCATAGCAGATAAATTAGTTTGCGTGATACGGATCAATTGTGCGAATTGAATTTGTGTCAATCCTTCTTTATGACGCAATCCTTTAAGTAGAAGTGCGGGCTCTCCTGATTCTTTAATTAAGTCACTAAATACATCTTCAATGGCTAGTGCATCGTGAT
>JBCDIY010000032.1:0-9182 GCA_038748435.1 Pseudomonadota bacterium
GTAAACATAATTAATAACACAGTTAATCAATTTTCTAAGCAAACCAATGAATTTATCGATGATATTTATTTAGGTTTGGGACTATTTTCTCAAGCACCACAACCAAAACAAAAAGCTCAGCAAAGCTTACTTGATCTTACAATAAAGATATTAGAGCGAGCCAAACGGCGTAGTGAAGTGGATAGTAAAAAGATGTTCTCCATGAATTTTCAAGGTTGGAACAAATTAAAAGCAAGGGCATTAATTAAATTAATAAAATTTTTGCAAAACAAGTTTGCAAAAGGTGAAAATTCTTCGGAATTATCTGAAACGATAAGTAAAATTATAAATAATGAAGTATATGAGATTGGGGGAGACAATATCTCTGCCACACTGAATCACAAGCGTGGATTATTCGGATCGCCGCGAGTGATTTCAGAGCTAACAAGCGTATATAATACCTTTGGAACTGAGGATGCGCAAAAACACCTTCTTCCCAGTCCTATGTAGAAAATGTTAGCTTAGCGTATTATTTGTTTAATAAAAAAGCTGGCTGTTCTCGAATTTTTATCTTAAAAAGAGGGATTTTTTTTACTAGTAGGTTGGGTTGAGCGCAGCGAAGCCCAACACTTCAAACGTTTGTAGTTGAAATTTTTTGTCTGGAATCTAGCGCTGAACCAAGGATGGATTGTAAGAAAAAACTCATTTTTTCATAGATTCCCCTGGATCCCCGCCTTCGCAGCGTTGTTGCGTAAATCAATCCAGAACAGTCCCCCTCTTTTTTCAAAAGAGGGGTTAGGGGAGATTTGTCAATTAACTGAAAAATCCCTCCTGTCCTCCCTTTTAAAAAAGGGAGGGACGTAGCCTATTGCACCTTCAACCATGAAATTTATCTTAGATTTAAGGTGCAAAGCACAAAATCCGATTTGCGCAACAACGCCACCTGCGCGAGAATGACAGAACTGATTTATGCAACACTGCTCAAATTCTAACCTAAATTGCAAATTTTGCGCAGAAACAGTATACTGCGCGAAACTAAAATCGCCAAAGAGCTTGCAACTATGAAATCGTTAACACTACGTGCCAAAGTCATGCAATTTATTGGACTACAAGCGCTAGTGATCGTATTGCTAGGTTTGGCAATAGGCTTTTGGTTAGGTGGTTTGCTGGCCAAATCATTTATCATTGGCGGTGCTGTGAGTATGATTCCCAGTGCGATTTTTAGTTATTGCTTGTTTAAGGAAGTTCAAGCCAGTGCCGCAGCGCGCATTATCGCGCGATTTTATCTCGGCGAATTGATTAAATTTGTGCTAATCGGTGTTTTATTTGTATTAGCAATAAAAAATATCGAATTGAATTTATTATTATTTATCATTGGGTTTATAATAGCTCAAATGGGCATGTGGTTAGCCCCTGTGATGTTTATCGGTAAAGCTGGAGAAAAATATTAGTGACGACATCAAGCGCGCCAACATCAGGTGAATATATTCAACATCACCTGGTACATTTACAGTTAAATTTACATAACTTCAAGTTAGGTGATGGTGGTTTTTGGACCCTAAACTTAGATACCATGATCGTCTCCATTGTCTTGGGGGTGGTTTTTCTATTCTTTTTCTATCAAGTCGCTAAACGTGTTACTGCAGAAGTGCCAGGCAAAGGCCAAAATTTTATCGAGATGATCGTCGAATTCGTCGATACTACCGTGAAAGAAACGTTTCACGGGCGCAGTAATTTAATCGCACCGATGGCATTAACAATATTCATCTGGGTTTTCTTGATGAATTTTATGGATTTGTTGCCAGTGGATTTATTACCGCGAATTATGAGTTGGTTTGGTATTCAACACTTCAAATCAGTACCTACGGCGGATCCAATGGCGACATTTGGTATGTCAATCGTCGTTTTCTTGTTAGTTATCTTTTACAATCTCAAAGTCAAAGGCTTTGGCGGTTTAGGCAAAGAAATTCTATTTCAGCCGTTTGGCAAATGGTTAATTCCGTTAAATATTTTCTTCCGTTTACTCGAAGAAATCGTCAAACCTTTATCACTCTCATTACGATTGTTCGGCAACTTGTTTGCTGGAGAATTAATCTTCGTGTTAATTGCTGCACTGATTCCTTGGTACTTGCAGTGGATACCGGGCGGCATATGGGCGATTTTCCACATATTAGTCATTACCATACAAGCATTTATTTTTATGATGTTAACGATTATTTATTTGAGTATGGCGCATGAATCACATTAAAAGTCTATTCCTAGGCGTCGATTTACGATAGAATCTTATGAGAATTTTTATTTAACTAACTAGGTGAGGAAGTTTTATGGAAGCAGCACAATTTATTGCAAGCGTTCAAGGGTTTACTGCAGTAGCAGCGGGTTTATTAATAGGGTTAGCCTCCTTAGGTACGGCTGTCGGTTTAGGCGTTTTAGGCGGTAAATTTTTAGAAGGTATCGCTAGGCAACCAGAATTAGGCCCAATGCTATTGTTGCGTATGTTTTTGATGGCAGGTTTAGTCGATGCGTTTGCAGCAATTTCCTTAGCCATGGGACTTTACTTGTTCTTCGCGCAAAATCCGTTTTTAACCGAAGTATTAAAAGCCGCAGGTAAGGCCGTTACTTAATGAGTTACGCACTTGCAACAAAAGCAATGATACTGAATTAGCTAAATTCATATCGATTTAGGGGGTTATTTTGATGGAGTTAAACGCGACACTATTTGGGCAAATGATAACATTTGCACTATTCATTTGGTTTACTATGCGTTTTGTCTGGCCACCGTTAGTCAAAGCCATGGAAACGCGTAAAAATAAAATAGCCGATGGCTTAGCTGCCGCCGAGCGTGGTAAGCGTGAATTAGAGTTGGCACAACATAAAGCTGCAGATATGATGCGTGATGCAAAAATACAAGCAGCAGATATTGTTGAACAGGCAAACCAACGTGCCAATCGCATTGTTGAAGATGCTAAAGCACAAGCACGTGTCGAAGGTGAAAAGCTAATTAAATTAAGTAAAGATGAAATTGCGCAAGAACGTTTGAAAGCCAAACAAGAATTGAAGAATCAAGTAGCAATTATTGCTATCGCCGGTGCAGAAAAAATATTAGGGCAACAAGTGGATAAAACCTCTAATAAAGCCCTAGTTGAGAAAATGATAGAGGATTTTTAGGTAAATGATAGAGAAATTTACCCTTGCCAGACCTTACGCGAAAGGCGCATTTACCGTTGCTAAGGCCCGAGGTGATATGAATGAGTGGATGGACTTGATGCAATATGCTGCGGCACTTGTGGCAGAAAAACGCATTGCTTTTATTCTCAATCATCCGGAAATTACCCAAGAGAAAAAAATTAATCTATTCATTGAGCTATGCAAAGATAAATTAGATGCTTATAGAGAAAAATTCTTACGTTTACTAGGCGATTATAAACGTTTGCGAATTCTGCCTGAGATTAGTGAATTGTTTATGCAATACGTCAAAAAAGATGAAAAACATACTAACATAAAGGTAATCACGGCATTTGCAATCGATGACGCGCAGACTAAAAAAATTGAAGCCAGTTTGGCGCAACGTTTGCAGCACGATGTCTCGTTAGATATTGAAGTGGATCCGAAGCTGATCGGCGGTATGTTGATTAAGGCGGGAGATTTAGTCATCGATGGTTCGGTGCGCAGTCAATTAGCGAAATTACAGCAAGAGTTATTAGCCTAAAAGGCAACTTATTTGTTAAGAGGAAAGTAAAATGCAATTAAGTCCAAGTGAAATTAGCGAATTAATTAAAGATCGCATCGAAACCTTTGAAAATGTCGCTGAAGTCAGTACCGAAGGTAAAATTGTCAGTTTAAAAGACGGTATCGTACGCATTTATGGCCTGGGCAATGTCATGCAAGGTGAGATGTTAGAATTTCCTGGCGGTGTTTTTGGCTTGGCGTTAAATTTAGAGCGTGATTCTGTTGGTGCCGTTGTTTTAGGCCGTTTCAACCATTTAGTCGAAGGCGACGTCGTAAAATGTACTGGTAGAATGTTACAAGTGCCAGTCGGTGAAGCCTTATTGGGTCGTGTTGTCGATGCCACCGGTCAAGCGATAGATGGTAAAGGTACGATTGAAACGCAAACCACGGCAGCGATTGAAAAAATTGCTCCAGGCGTGATTACCCGCAAATCAGTTGGTCAGCCGTTGCAAACAGGATTGAAATCTATCGACGCCATGGTGCCGATTGGTCGTGGTCAGAGAGAATTAATCATCGGTGATCGACAAACTGGTAAAACAGCAGTCGCTATCGATACTATCATTAATCAGCGTGATACTGGCGTTAAATGTATTTACGTTGCTATCGGCCAAAAAGCATCTTCCATTGCTAACGTTGTACGTAAACTGGAAGAACACGATGCCATGAAGCATACTATAGTTGTTTCTGCCGCTGCTTCCGATGCCGCCTCTTTACAATATATCGCGCCTTATTCAGGTTGCTCTATGGGAGAGTATTTCCGTGATAAAGGTGAAGATGCATTAATTATTTATGATGACTTAACCAAACACGCTTGGGCATATCGACAAATTTCACTGTTACTACGTCGTCCTCCAGGCCGTGAAGCTTATCCTGGCGATGTATTTTATTTACATTCGCGTTTACTAGAACGCGCTGCGCGTGTGAATGAAGAATATATTGAAAAAATGACACAAGGTGCAGTCAAAGGCCGCACAGGTTCATTAACCGCATTGCCAATTATCGAAACTCAGGCAGGTGATGTAACCGCGTTTATTCCTACCAATGTTATTTCTATTACCGATGGTCAAATTTATTTAGAAACCGATTTATTCAATGCTGGTATTCGTCCAGCGATAAATGCCGGCTTGTCGGTATCACGGGTCGGTGGTGCTGCGCAGACTAAAATCATGAAAAAATTAGTTGGTGGTGTGCGTATTGCCCAAGCGCAATATCGTGAATTAGCGGCATTTGCACAGTTTGCTTCAGATTTGGATGAAACCACGCGCAAACAATTAGAACGTGGAAAACGTGTGACAGAAATTATGAAACAACCGCAATATCAGCCGATGTCAGTAGCGCAAATGGCAGTTAGTTTATTCGTCGCTGATAAAGGTTATCTTGACGATGTCCCGGTTGAGAAAGTTGTCGCCTTTGAAAAACAATTGCAAGAGTATATGCAAGAGAATTTTAAAGGTTTAATGGACAAAATTGAACGCGAGAAAGTATATAGCGAAGATTTAGCCAAAGAAATCAGCCAAGCTATAGAAAAGTTTAAACAAACGCAAACTTGGTAACATTAGCATATGTCTACAGCAAAAGAGATTCGTACTAAAATCGGCAGCATTAAGAATACCCAAAAGATCACTCGGGCAATGGAAATGGTTGCTGCCAGTAAAATGCGTAAAGCGCAAAACCGTATGCAAGTCTCTAAGCCATATTCAGAAAAAATCCGTCAAGTTGTCGGTCATGTTGCTAAGGGACACTCAGAATATCGTCATCCATTCTTAGATATTCGTGACGTTAACCGTGTTGGTTTTATCGTCGTGTCTACCGATCGTGGTTTGTGTGGTGGTTTAAATTCAAATATATTTCGCCATGTTATCGGTAGTATGAAAGCCTGGCATGATAAAGATATCCCAATAGATGTTTGTACGATTGGTTCCAAAGCATATCATTTCTTCAATCGCATCGGCGGTAATATCATTGCTCATGCGGAACATTTAGGCGATGTCGCTTCGGTTGAATCCATCATTGGTGTGGTTAGGGTGTTGTTCGATGCTTATATAGAGAAAAAACTCGATAAGATATTTTTGGTTTACAACCAATTTATTAATACCATGTCGCAAAAGCCATTTGAAATTGAGATTTTACCTTTAGTTCCAGCTGATGCAGAAAAATTAGATTACCATTGGGACTATATCTACGAACCGGATTCAAAGGAATTGATAGACGAATTGTTAAAACGTTATATCGAAATGCAAGTTTATCAAGCGGTGGCAGAGAATTTTGCTTGTGAACAAGCATCGCGCATGGTAGCGATGAAAAATGCTACCGATAATGCCGGTAAATTAATCGATGATTTACAATTAGCGTATAATAAAGCTCGACAGGCATCGATTACAAAAGAAATTGCAGAAATTGTCGGCGGCGCCGAAGCGGTATAAGCTTATCGTACCCGGTGTATAGCGCAACAAATAAAATTGTCATTCCCGCGGAGGCGGTGTTGTTGCATAAATCGGACTTGTCATCCCCGCGAAGGCGGGGATCCAGGGGAATCTATGAAATAGTGAGTTATTTCATACAAACCATCCCTGGTGCCGACCTGGATTCCTGACATTCTTTGCCCTCCATGTCAAAAAATTCCGGAATGACAAGAACAAACTGGTTATTTTTTGATTTATGCAACAATGCTGTGCAGGCGGGAATGTAGGGTTGTTGCTTATTGTAGGAAGTAGCCGGTGGTTGAGCGCAGCGGAACCACTGGGAAATTTTTAAGAATTGTAGGTTGGGTTGAGTGAAGCGAAGCCCAACAAACTAAAATAGTGAAGTAATGAGGAACTTAATATGACACATCATGGTGAAATCGTTGAAATTATCGGCCCAGTCGTCGATGTGGAATTTCCACGTGAGGCAATTCCCAAAATTTTTGATGCATTAATCATTGAAGATAAAAGCATTACTTTAGAAGTACAACAACAATTAGGCGATGGCATTGTCCGCTCCGTGGCAATGGATTCCACCGATGGTATCAAACGTGGTTTTAAAGTTAGAAATACCGGCGAACCGATAAAAGTTCCTGTGGGCACAGAAACTTTGGGCCGTATCATGAACGTGTTAGGTGATCCTGTCGATGAAGCTGGCGATATTGGTGAGAAACTGCGCTTGCCGATACATCGACCTGCCCCAGCTTATGCCGATCAAGCCGCTACTACTGAATTATTGGAAACTGGAATTAAAGTTATCGATTTGATTTGTCCCTTTGCCAAAGGTGGTAAAGTTGGTCTATTCGGTGGTGCTGGTGTCGGTAAGACCGTTAATATGATGGAATTGATACGAAATATAGCCGTTGAGCATAGTGGTTACTCTGTATTTGCCGGTGTTGGTGAGCGTACTCGTGAAGGTAATGACTTCTATCATGAGATGCGAGAATCAGATGTATTAGATAAAGTTGCTTTAGTTTATGGCCAAATGAACGAACCACCAGGCAATCGACTACGCGTCGGTTTGACGGGTTTAACCATCGCGGAAAATTTTCGTGATGAAGGCCGTGATGTATTATTGTTTATCGATAATATTTATCGTTACACCTTGGCCGGTACCGAAGTTTCAGCATTGTTGGGAAGAATGCCATCAGCCGTAGGCTATCAGCCAACGCTAGCGCAGGAAATGGGTGCGCTGCAAGAGCGGATCACTTCAACAAAAACGGGCTCAATTACCTCGGTACAAGCGGTTTACGTTCCGGCAGATGATTTAACCGATCCATCACCTGCAACCACCTTTGCGCATTTAGATGCTACTGTAGTGTTATCACGCCAAATTGCTGAATTAGGTATCTACCCCGCAGTCGATCCACTCGATTCGACCAGTCGTCAATTAGATCCATTAGTTGTCGGCCAAGAACACTATAATGTCGCACGTGGTGTGCAAAAAACCTTGCAGCGTTATAAAGATTTAAAAGATATTATTGCCATTTTAGGTATGGATGAATTATCTGAAGAAGATAAACTGACTGTTACCCGAGCACGTAAAATTCAGCGCTTTCTATCACAGCCATTTTTCGTTGCCGAGATCTTTACCGGTGCGCCAGGCAAATACGTACCATTAAAAGAAACTATTCGTGGCTTTAAAGCGATTATCGATGGTGAGTACGATAGCCTGCCCGAACAAGCCTTTTATATGGTTGGCAGTATTGACGAAGCAGTAGCTAAAGCAAAATCGCTTTAATTTTGGAGTGACATTTTGATGAGCATGACTATGCACGTAGACATCGTAAGTTTAGAAGCAAAAATTTTTGCTGGACTTGCTAATATTGTCTACGCCACTGGAAAGGTCGGTGAAATGGGGATTTATCCAGGTCATGCCCCATTGATAAGTTCGCTAAAACCAGGTTATATCCGTGTCGTTTTACCAGAGAAAAAAGAACAATTGTTTTATGTCTCTGGTGGTTTGATCGAAGTCCAGTCTTTTACTATCTCTATTTTAGCCGATACCGTCGTGCGCGCAGATGATATTGATGAAGCCAAAGCTAAAGCAGCGCAAGAAAAAGCCGAAAAACGCTTAAAAGAAAAATTATCTGATATTGAATATTCTGAAGTCATGGCCAACTTAGCGCAAGCGGCTGCACAATTACAAACACTACAAAAATTACGTAAAAAATATAACATTTAATTTTTCTTAAGCTGCTCTAATGCATAATTAAATGCTTCACTCAAATAAAACGTATTGGCTTCTTGAATCCGAATGGCAATGCGATATTTCAATTCTGCATCAGCGATATATTTATTATCTAAGTAGACTTGCTCTAAATACCAGAGTAATTTCCATAATACGACTGTAGGTTTTTGCACTAAGTAACGATAATAGGCTGGATTACGTTTGTAATTTGCGCCAAAATAAGTTTGCAAAAAGTGTTGTTCTTGGTCTGCATCTAAATAAGAAGACGTGGCAAAGTTGGCAAGATCAAACATTGGATCACCCATAGAGGCAAATTCCCAATCAGACAAGTAAACCTTATCTTGGGAATCGATAAGAAAATTTTTATGGCTTGGATCCATATGACAAGGTTGTGGTTTTAAAGCTAATTGTTCATGGATTTTTAATGATTTGTCGTTGCATTGTAAAAAAAATTCAATATCTGCAAATTGTTCTCTGGTAATTTGCTCTTGTAGATATTCATCATAAATATCTGCTAAAGCATTGGCAAAATTCGCATAGAGCTTTTTATTACGTAAAAAGACATTGGTTTGTGTAATGAAATTAGCATCTGAACCATGTAATTTTTTCAGTAAATTTGCAATGGCAACGAGATAATTTTGACGCAGTAAAATCGATATATCAATGGAATGCATTTGATGTAAATAAGCAATTTGATGATCTTGCATAACTTGGTTGAAAAAAACTAAATCCTGTGCAACTAAAGTTTTTTTTGGCGCATGTTTGCGAAAATTAATTATTTGCAATCCTTCAGAAGTCAAAATAATTTTTTCATAAGGACA
>JBCDIY010000033.1:0-9114 GCA_038748435.1 Pseudomonadota bacterium
AGCAAGGTAGCCAGTGGTTGAGCGCAGCGGAACCACTGGGTAAATATCGCATCAGAGATAGATTATACTAAATAACTCATGTTTTCGTAATTCAAGATCTAGGCTTTTTTCCCCGGTGTTTCGCTTCGCTGCACACCGGCTACAAACTTTAATCCAACCTACGAATATTAGATTTTTAACGTACTGCAATACTCAGTTGTACTTGAGTTTGAATCGCCACACGATGGGTATTTTGTTCCGCTTCAATATTATTATTTAAGCTAGATATTAGCTGTTCGACTTTGGATGGATTATCCAATAAATCTGGTTGTTTTAAAATTTCTTGTGAAAATCGATGGAATAATTCTTGTTGTAAAAATACATTATCATTTTTAGTCAGAATGTATTGAATTGTAAATGCAAGCAGTTGCAAAGCCCGTACTGGGCCATGTTGCTCACGCAAGGCATTAAGCTTGTGCAATGCAATTGCTGTTCCAAGTAAAGATGAAGACAAGAAAAAATTTTTGATTTGTATTTGTTGTTCTTCAGGCAAATCATTAAACGCAGTTTGAATCTTTTGCTTGGGATAACCAAATGCTTCAAACAACGCATAAAGATGAATTAAATATAGTTCTTCAGAAGCAAAACCTCGAATCCCCTTTAACTTTTCCCATGCTTTCATCGCTGCATTAATCATACGTCACCTCCTCAATTAATTTCAGTATCTTCCAATAAATATTAAAATTTCCCTGTTGTAGTGTATGTGAACCTAGATTACTTATATAAGCTTTCTTTGCTGCCAGCCGACACATTTGAATTAAAAAGCCAAAGTGAATCGTTTCCATATCCAGCTCGCCTGACTTTAACCCATCGAAAAATGCGGCAAATAAATCGGCATTGCCTTGCATATAATAAATTCGTTCAAATGGCATAGCTGAAATTTGCGTAATCTTTTTAATCAATACTTGCGTTGTGGTTAATAATGTATCATATCCTGGTAAAATATCAATGATAACTTCATCAGTTTGTTGCATGATCGCTTCTAATAAATAATCTGGCTCAAAAATTTCAATCCCGTGGCTTAGTGCTTTATCACGCACAGGTTGCGTGCGACACAAACCATAATAAATCAACGCTGCTCTAACCGCTTGCTTTTTAGCAAATTGGTCTTTAGTAATACGTCTAGTTAGATTACTTAAACGTTTAAATTCTTTATATTCTAGTAAGGCAATATGGGTTAGTTCCTTCTGTGGCTTGATAAATAACTCGTAAGCTTCAAAACGGCCATCATAAATAATGGTAAATAAAATAATCGCACTTAATACTTTTTCTAATTCAACATATTTGCGTTTACGCGGATGGGGTTTGATGTGATTTGAATTAGCTAGCCTATCGGACCAGCCGGGTTTGTTGGAATCATCATAAGCACCTAAACTGGTTAATACTTCCGTATCACCTAACCAAGTGATTTCGGGAAAGTCCTTAAATAATTCCAATACAACGCCATGATATAGGTGCTCAGGTGTAAAGTAGGTAAGGTTGCGTGTAAAAAATTCAACTGCCACAGTTCATAACTCCTTTTATGTAACCGGTATAGATTGTACCACAGGTTTTGAAAAAGTTGGCAAAAAAAGCTAACATCTGCTTATCTATTGATAAAATATAGGAAAACTCGATGTACCAAAGCATTTTAGACACCATTGGCAATACCCCATTAGTCAAATTGAGCAAAATTTATGCTAACGAAAATATCAATATAATGGCTAAATGTGAATTTTTAAACCCCAGTGGTAGCATTAAAGACCGAATTGTTAGATATATCATTGATAAAGCTGAGAAAAATAATTTACTTCAAGCTGGTGGCACTATCATAGAAAACACTTCTGGTAATACTGGCGCTTCGACAGCAATGATTGCGGCAATAAAAGGCTATAAGGCCATTTTGACTATGCCGGATAAAGTTAGCCAAGAAAAACAAAATGCCTTAAAAGCCTATGGGGCAGAAATCGTCGTATTACCTACCGATGTACCTCCAGATTCACCGGAAAATTATGTTAATACCGCAATTCGACTGGCAAAGGAAATTCCTAATAGTTTTCGTATCAATCAATATGATAATCTTCTCAACCCTGAAGCCCATTACTATTCTACCGGCCCGGAAATTTGGCAACAAACTCAAGGTGAGATCGATTATTTCATCGCTGCAGCCAGCACCGGCGGCACTATCTCAGGTGTGGCGCGTTATTTAAAAGAAAAAAATCCCAACATAAAAATTATCATGCCAGATCCTATCGGTTCTATTTATTACGAGTATTTCAATACTGGCAAAGTCGAAGCACCCAACGCTTGTACTTATCAAGTCGAAGGTGTTGGCGAAGACCACATTGCTAAAGCCTTAGATTTTTCTTTAGTCGATGAAGTGATACAATTCTCCGATGCCGATGCATTTAAAATGGCGCGCCGACTCGCCCGAGAGGAAGGCCTTTTAGTCGGTGGTTCTTGTGGCGCCAACGTTTGGGCCACTATTGAAATCGCTAAAAGACTAACTAAACCGGCTAACCTGGTGACGGTTTTACCTGACACCGGGATAAAATATCTAAGTAAGTTTTACAATGACGAATGGTTAAAAGCACAAAACATTCATGACTAAACACGAATATGTCACCCAAGCTGGCATCAAAATTATCAAAACCACTGAAGTTATCGATTATCAATTAGGTTTGAGTCGCTTGTTAGTGCAACTTAATCAAAAGCGCGGTGGTGTGTTTACTTCAAACTTTGAATATCCCGGGCGTTATAATCGCTGGGAATATGGTTTTGTCAATCCACCGATTGTGTTTGAAAGTCGCGCGAACCAAGTCAAATTAACCGCTTTGAATAAACGTGGTGAAATTTTACTTGTGCCTATTTACCAAGCGCTAAAAAAATTAGCGGTTATCGATAAGATTGTTGTTAACAATACACAAATTTCTGCTGATGTAATTATGGATAATAACGTCGCAGCTGAAGAATTTCGTAGCCAAAAACCTACGATCTTTAGTGTAATTCGTTGCATTATTGATCTTTTTAGACACGATGAAGAAATGCAACTCGGACTTTATGGTGCATTTGGCTATGATTTAGTATTTCAATTTGAAACTTTAAATAAATCCCTTGTCAGAACATCTGCACAACGAGATTGTGTATTGTATTTACCGGATGAAATTTATAGTATCGATCATCAGCAAAAAATCGCTCATCGCCACTATTACAATTTTATAATTAATGACAAACAGACACAGGAATTTGCTAACGAAACCACCTCAGAACCTTTTAACGTTGGCAAATCTGTATCACAAAGTTGTGATCATCAAGCTGGTGAATATGCACAACTCGTCAATCTAGCTAAGGAAAAATTTAAATGCGGTGATTTATTTGAAGTCGTTCCATCGCAAACTTTTTTTCATACCTGTGAAGATCAACCGGCAGACATTTTTCAGCGTATACAAATAGCCAATCCTTCACCTTATGGCTTTTTATTAAACTTGGGCCAACAAGAATTTTTAATCGGTGCCTCTCCAGAAATGTATGTTCGTGTCAGTGGACAACGCGTTGAAACTTGCCCGATCTCGGGCACCATCGCTCGTGGCAAAGACGCACTTGCCGATGCCAAGCAAATTCAAGCATTGATCAATTCTAAAAAAGACGAAGCGGAATTGACCATGTGTACCGATGTCGATCGCAATGATAAATCACGCATTTGTTTACCTGGTAGCGTGCAGATTATTGGCCGCCGTCAAATTGAAATGTATTCGCGATTAATACACACTGTCGATCATATCGAAGGTTATTTGCAACCTGGTTACGATGCATTAGATGCTTTTCTTACGCATATGTGGGTAGTCACAGTAACTGGAGCACCAAAGCTTTGGGCCATGCAATTTATTGAAGATCATGAAAAATCTCCACGTCGCTGGTATGCTGGCGCCGTTGGCATGTTACTTTTTAACGGGAATATCAATACTGGCTTAACTATCCGCACCATACAAATTAATCAAGGCATTGCCGAAATTCGCGCTGGCGCGACTTTGCTTTATGACTCTGATCCGCAAGCGGAAGAAAAAGAAACTCGACTTAAAGCCAGTGCGCTTATCAATGCCTTAAAAAAAGCTTCGCAAGCAACCAAGTCGATGCTAAAGCAAAATAAATGCAAACAAAGTAAAAAAGTGTTGCTAGTTGATCATCAAGATTCTTTTGTCCATACGTTAGCGAACTATATTAAACAAACTGGAGCTGATGTGACGACTGTACGCGATGGTTTTGCTATGAATTTTATCGATGAATATCAACCTGATTTAGTCTTTCTCTCCCCTGGGCCAGGCAAGCCTGATGATTTTCAAATAAAAAATACGATTAAATATGCACTTGATAAGAATATTCCTTTATTTGGTGTGTGTTTAGGCTTACAAGCGATCGTCGAATATTTTGGCGGGAAATTAAATACCCTAGAATACCCCATGCATGGCAAAGCATCGAGGGTAAATATTAAAAATCACTGCTTATTTGCTAATTTACCCCAGCAATTTTTGGTGGGTCGTTATCATTCGCTTTATGCGAACAAAAAAACTTTACCGAATGAATTAAATACTATTGCCGAAACTGAAGACAATATTATTATGGCGATTGCTCATCAGGCATTACCGATTTGGGCAGTGCAATTTCATCCAGAATCGATATTAAGTTTAGATCAACAGCATGGATTGAATTTAATTCATAACCTCATGGAACAAATTTAAATGATCCAACTCTACGACCAATTAACGACTGAACGTGAAATTTTAACCGTGACACAATTAAACCGTTTAAGCCGTGCCTTGTTAGAAGATGCTTTTGCTAACATTTGGGTCGAGGGCGAAATATCTAATCTATCGCAACCAAGTTCGGGTCACATTTATTTTTCCTTGAAAGACGCTAAAGCGCAGATTCGTTGTGCATTTTTTCGTAATCGGCAAATGCATTTACCATTTACTCTAGAAGATGGGCAACACGTTTGTGTACGTGCTAAAGTTAGTTTGTATGAAGGGCGTGGTGATTATCAATTAATTGTTGAATCTGTAGAACTAGGTGGCGATGGTGCGTTACTCAAAGCGTTTGAGCAATTAAAATTAAAGCTTGAAAAACAAGGATTATTTGCTGCGAGTGCCAAACGTCCTATTCCAGCTTTTCCTCGATGTTTAGGGGTTATCACTTCACCTACCGGAGCGGCAATAAAAGATATTTTGAGTGTGCTACATCGCCGCTTTCCTTTATTGCCAGTCATTATTTATCCTGCTCAAGTGCAAGGCGATAAAGCTGCAAATGAATTAATTGCCGCCATTGAATTAGCCAATCAACATTGTCAATGTGATGTATTGCTACTTTCTCGCGGTGGTGGTTCATTAGAAGACCTCTGGTGTTTTAATGATGAAAAGCTAGCGCATGCCATTGCCGGCAGTAAAATCCCTATTGTAACTGGCATTGGCCATGAAATTGATTTTACTATCGCAGATTTTGTTGCTGATTATCGTGCGCCAACACCCTCTGCAGCAGCAGAATTTATCAGTCCAAACCAAATAGAAATATTTTCGAAATTGCATCAGTTAACACAAAAATTATTCGACAAAACTCAACAAACGTTACAAACACATGCCCAAGAACTGCATCATTTAAGCAAGCGTTTACCGCATCCACAAGATCGATTATTACAAATGCTGCAACAATGTGATTATTTAGAATTAAATTTAATCAAAGCGATAAAAGCACAATTAAGCAAATTTACCGCCAACTTAAATCAAACGACTATCACGTTATTACATCTAAACCCCAACCAAAAGATTTCTATTAAACTAAACCAAGTTAAGCATTTGCAAGAAAAACTCAATGTTTTTGTATTAGAACAAATTGCTGATAAAAAATCACAACTCAACTTAATGCTAGAAAAGTTAGACTTGGCCAGCCCATTAAAAACCCTAGCACGAGGTTACAGTATTACCCAAGACAAAAAAACCAAATCTCTAATTACTAATCAAAAACAAGTAACACCTGATCAAGAAATTGTAATTACCCTAAAAAAAGGGATGATCAACGCGAGAGTGATAGAGAAATGAAAACTTTTTTTCTCTGCTTTATTGACATCAATACAATAAACTACCATTGCTGGAGCGACAGAAAACTTTAACCTCGATTATGCTCGTGCAAGACTATCACACCACATAGAAATATTTCCACTTGGACTTTCACTTCTTTGTTTCAAGCCTGGTAATTATTTTATGCAGCAACATCATTTTCGATTGCTTTATACATTTTTTCTTTATCCTCGACATTTATCTCACTTAATATGTATTTTAACATAGAATAAATATAATCTTCATTTTCCGTTTTTAAATTAAAATGTCAAAAAATTTGTATTTATTAAAATATAAAACTCACATCGCGGCTTGCATTAATTGCTTAGTATAATCATGTTCTGGCTGTTGTAAGATTTTTTTGGCGCTGGCATATTCGACGATCTTGCCTTGTTTCATAACGGCGATGCTATCTGCCATGTAAGCCACAACCGCCATATTATGGGTAATAAATAAAAACGACAATTGCTGCTCTAATTGCAATTGTTTTAATAGATTTAGTATTTGCCCTTGAATTGACACATCTAACGCACTTGTTGGCTCATCACAAATGATAATTTTTGGTTCCACTGCTAATGCTCTGGCAATGCAAATACGTTGTCTTTGGCCACCAGAAAATTCATGTGGATAACGTTTAAGGCTATCTTCAGGTAAGCCAACTTGTTCAATTAATTGTGATAGTTTTTTTGGTAATTGTTTTTCATCAATCAACTTTAAAGCTCTCATACCTTCGGCGATAATATCAGCTACTAACATACGTGGATTCATGGAAGTATAAGGATCTTGAAAAATAATTTGTACGCTTTGATGAAATAATTTATTCTGCATTGGTCGCAACAATTTACCATCGACATTGACTTCTATATGCCCTGCTGTCGGTACTAATAAATTTAAAATGGTTTTAGCTAAAGTGGTTTTACCACAACCAGATTCACCCACTAGAGCTAAGGTTTGCCCAGCTGGTAAATCAAGATCAATATTATCCACAGCTTTATTGTATCCCACCGTACGCTTAAAAAGCCCTTTTTGGATAGGATAATAACTTTTTAACGCACGAATTTCTAATACGTTCTCTTTTTTTGTTTGTGCTAATGCTGTTAATGCTTGTGGCTTAGATTCAATTTTTTCATCGGTAAATAATTCAGGATTGGTATACTTAAAACAACGTACGTAGCGTTGTTTCCTGAGTGCAGTGTAATCTGGCTTTTTGCTTTTACAAACCGATTCAACATATTGACAACGCGAAGCAAAACGACAACCATGAAACTCACTCGTCAATGGGGGCACAATTCCCGGAATAATTTCTAACCATTCATGACGTTTAGTAAACGACGGCAAACTGGCAAATAATTTTTGACTATACGGATGCAATGGCTCTCGAAAAAAATCAACACAAGGTGCTTCTTCAATCATATGCCCAGCGTACATAACTCCGACACGATCAGCAATTTTTTTCACAACGTTTAAATCGTGAGTGATAAATAAGATACTCATTTGGCGCTTTTTTTGAATGGATTTTAACAACTTTAAAATTTCCATTTGTATCGTCACGTCCAAAGCAGAAGTCGCTTCATCGGCAATTAGCAACTCTGGCTCGCCTGCAAGTGCGATTGCTAGCATCACTCTTTGCTTCATGCCACCGGATAACTGATGTGGATATTGAGCAAGGATTTCTGTGGATTTTGGTAATTGCACTTCTTCAAGTAACTGCAACATGCGAGTTTTGATGTTTCTTTTGCGGATTTTCGTATGTAACTTTAAGACTTCGCGAATTTGTTGACCTACAGTCAATACTGGATTGAGTGAAGTCATAGGCTCTTGGAATACCATGGCGATTTTACTGCCGCGTATTTTGCGCATTTCGATTTCGGATAAATGGGTTAAAGGAATTCCATGTAATTTAATTTCACTTGGCTCTGCCAAAGCAGCATTGTGTGGTAATAATTGCATAATAGCAAGTGAGGTAATCGACTTTCCGCAACCCGACTCACCAAGCAAAGCAAATGTTTCGGCTTTATTAATATGAAAACTGACACCTTTCACGGCGATGCGATAATTATTTAGACTTTTAAACGCAATGGTTAAATTATTAATTTCTAAAATACTTGCATTTGCCATAATTATTTAACTAAGCTTTAGTTTGCTTTTCTGGCATTAATGTAGCCAATACGACTTTTACATGCAAAATCACTTTATCACTGACATTTAATTTCTGTGGTTGTCGAGCTGCCACTTGCGTCATGACCATGGGTCGAGGTAATGGTGCAATAGCAGTCCCTTGAAATAAAACTTGATGGAGAAAATATTTCTGCTGTGGAAATATTTGCTGCAACAACGCAATTTCTGTTTTTACTCGCTGGTAAGCTTGCTTTCTTAGTTGGGTTTTAACTTGCTCAATTTGCGCTAAACTTGGTGAAAATTCTATGGCAGAAATGCTATATTTTTGTCCTGCACGGCTGATTGCTGCAGTCTTGGTGCGCAAACCCGCAAGTTGATCATTGCCTACTCGTGTCTCTGCCGTGACGCGCAATTGCTCTAAACCAGCTGGAGTTTGACTGCGAACAAAGTTGGTAATACGCCATGAACTACTCGGGATAATTTTTTTCAAATTTTGCAAAATTTGTTGCCGAATCGTTGCTAAAGTCTTATCGTTTACCGTGGCGTTGACGATAACCACGACTCTAGCTTGATCTGTGCTTACCCATTGCTCCAAAGTGAGTGGATAAACGACATAATTAATATTTTGCTGATTTTGATCACCTGCATAAACAAAATTTGCCAGCAATATTAAAAGTAGTGGGATGATAATTAAATTACGCATTTTCATAATTGGTTTTCCCGATAGACTTAAAAAATATTTTGCTAAGACCAATCTATAAAAGCAATGGTGCTGTTATGTCCTCATTGCTATAAATAGCACTAGTCAAATTTTTATGATATGGTAAAATCTTAATTTAAACAAACAGTAGGCAGCGCATTTAATCAGTAATCC
>JBCDIY010000034.1:0-9110 GCA_038748435.1 Pseudomonadota bacterium
AAACTTGCATGATATTTTTTAATGTACTATTATAAAAAATAAGGGGTCGATTGTGGAATGGCAAATCATTTATAACAATAAAATTGAACAATGGTTAGATAATTTAACAAAGAAACAATTAAAATACGTTGCCAAAGAACTCAAATTACTTGAAATGGCAGGACACACACTCAAACTGCCACATAGCAGAAGCTTAGGAAGTGGTTTATTTGAGTTACGAGAAAGAAAATTTGGCTATCGATTATACTACTGCTTTGCTAAAAAACAATTAATTTTGTTATTAACTGCGGGTAATAAAACATCACAACTAAAAGATATTACTATTGCTAGAAAATTATTAATACAATTTCGGAGGCATTCCAATGAAAACACAAAGCTTCAAAACATACCTTGAAAAACGCCTAAATAAACAAGAAATCGCTGATATTGAAAAAGCAGCAGCTTTAGAATTAAAATATTTCCGTGACTTACAAGCAGATGTTTCCAAGGCATTACAAGATTACATGCAAGAGAAAAATCTCGGTTTTAACGATATTGTCAATAAACTTGGCAAAACCCCCACCCAAGTATCGAATATTTTAAATGGGCGGGCCAATTTGACCCTTGCCTCTGTAGCACAAGTCTTTGCCCTAATGAAACGTAAACCTAGACTTTATGACCCAGCATAAACCTGCAAAATATTTGATTTTCCGGTATGATTGGCGTTACTGAACGCTGTCTATAGTTACGACACCTTTTAAATTAAACAAGATAAGATAATTTTTATGACATCAAATACCATTGCTAGTAAAGAACGACAAAGTACCCTATGGATCGCAACCATTTTTTCTTTCCGTATGTTGGGATTATTTATGATTTTGCCTGTGTTTAGTATTTATGCAACACAACTGCAAAACGCCACACCTTTTCTTATCGGTTTAGCCTTAGGGATTTACGGTTTGACGCAAGGGTTACTACAAATTCCTTTTGGATTATTATCCGATAAACTTGGGCGTAAACCAATTATCGCGATGGGTTTAATTTTATTTGGGATTGGAAGTTTAGTCGCTGCCCGTGCACATAGCATTGAAGGGGTTATTTTGGGTCGAGCATTACAAGGTGCTGGTGCAATTGGCAGTAGCTTAACGGCATTATTATCCGATCTCACCCGTGAAGAAAATCGTACTAAAGCTATGGGATTCATAGGGATTACGATTGGCTTAGCATTTACCTTAGCGATGGTATTAGGGCCTATTTTTAACGCTTGGATAGGTGTGTCAGGGATTTTCTGGCTAACGGCTTTACTCGCTTGCTTAGGCTTTTTAATCTTATTTTTACTAGTCCCCAACCCAAAACGCTCTTATGTACATAAAGATACGGAAACTGTACCGCAATTATTAAGTAACCTATTAAAAGATTCACAGTTGTTACGACTAGACTTCGGTATTTTTTCATTACACGCCATTTTAACTGCCAGTTTTGTCGTATTGCCATTAATCATCACTGAAAAAATTGGTTTACTAGAACAACATCAATGGTATATTTATTTACCAGTACTGCTGCTTTCGTTTATTTTCATGTTGCCGATGATTATTATTAGTGAGAAAAAACGTAAGTTAAAATCTTATTTTATCGCTAGTGTGGCTTTACTACTATTATCACAATTATTTTTTATTTGGACGCCAAATAGTGTTTTTTGGATAGGCTTTATTCTATTTCTTTTCTTTACCGCATTTAATTTTCTTGAAGCAACATTACCGTCTCTAATTTCTAAACGAGCTGCAGCTGGTGCTAAAGGCAGTGCTTTGGGGATATACTCAACCTCACAATTTATTGGTATTTTCGTCGGTGGAACCATGGGAGGTTATCTATATAATCAACATGATGTCCATATAGTATTTATTGGTTGTGCGGCATTAGCGTTAATCTGGCTAATATTTGCCATTACTATGCAGCCACCTCGCTACGTTAGTACAGAAATGATTCAGTTAAACAAAACAGCTGCGCAAGATCTTAAAAAGATTTATACTGAACTTTCTGCAATTAAAGGCATAAAAGAAGTCGATATTGATCCAGATAATCGAGTCGCCTATCTCAAAGTAGATAAAAAAGTATTTGATGTAGCGGCATTAAAACAATTTCAAGCAGAGTAATTATTTAAAAATTCATAAAATTTAGGAGCTAGATATGGCTAGAGGTATT
Source organism: Pseudomonadota bacterium (assembly GCA_038748435.1). Taxonomy (GTDB): domain Bacteria; phylum Pseudomonadota; class Gammaproteobacteria; order JBGSLN01; family JBGSLN01; genus JBCDIY01. The sequence continues at coordinate 2,182 of JBCDIY010000034.1, forward strand.
AACAAAGTAATCTTAATTGGTAATTTAGGTGCTGACCCTGAAATGCGTTATATGCCAAGTGGCGGTGCCATTGCAAATTTACGCATTGCCACGACAGAAACTTGGAAAGATAAACAAACAGGTGAACAACAAGAGCAAACAGAATGGCACCGCGTGGTTTATTTTAATCGTCTCGGTGAAATTGCTGGAGAATATTTAAAAAAAGGTTCTAAAGTTTTTGTTGAAGGTAGTATTCGCACACGCAAATGGCAAGATAAAGAAGGTAACGATCGCTACACAACAGAAATCATTGGTCGTGAATTACAAATGCTAGACAGCAAAGGTGGTGGTAATTATCAAGCCCAATCTCACGCGCCTGCTGCCAAAGCGAGTGCACCTGCTGCAGCAAGTCCCGCTGCAAGTGCAGATGAATTTAACGACGATATTCCGTTTTAATTAAAAAAATCTTTTATTTAATCCGTTACATCACTGCCGGCTTAAAAATTGCTGAGTTGTTTTCATTAAGCTCGATAAAAGCTAATGCCCCTTTTTTTTCTAAAGACGTTGTTGCGTAATTCAATGCGAATAAACGATAATTACTAGTATGAGTTTAAATTATCAACGCTTAATTTTTATCATTTATCTAGCAACATTATCAGCATTTGCACCATTTTCCACGGATATTTATTTGGCTTCAATGCCAACGATTAAAGCAGCTTTCAACACTTCCGCAAGTAATGTGCAGCTGACATTATCTTTATTTTTTATTAGTTTTGCTATCACACAACTACTGTGGGGACCACTCTCCGATAGAATAGGCAGAAAACCAGTTGTTTTTATCGGTGCAAGCGTATATGTTGTAGGATCTTTGTTATGTGCCTTAAGCCATGACATCACAAATCTGATTATTTTTAGAATCATTCAGGCAATTGGTGCTTGCGCAGGACTGGTCATGGCAATTGCTATCGTCAAAGACAGCTTTCCGGATAGCAAAGAAATGACAAAAATTTTAACTGGTATGTTAAGCGTGATGATCCTGGCACCTATGATTGCACCAATAATTGGCAGTTATTTGTTAGTTTATATTAATTGGCAAGCCAATTTTTATTTTTTAGCAATTTATGGTTTACTTCTTATTTTTGCAACCTGTTTCATCAAAGAAAGTCATCCAGATGAAGCAAGAAAACCACTGCCGATGAACAAATTATTTCATTCTTATACTGAGCAAATAGGCTTTGTTCGATTCTTACTACCCACTTTAGCGATTGCAACAAATTTTTCAGTGATCTTTGCATTCATCTCTTCTTCTGCATTCATCTATATTAATATCTACCTTTTAAAAACTGCTTTTTTCGGTTATTTATTTGCTTTTAACGCATCGGGGTTAATCATTGGTAGTACGGTTTTAAATCGCTTAAAAAATCAAATTCGTGATAGTCAAATTATTCTGCTGGCGATTTTGATTTCTTTTATCGGTAGTTTAAGTATGCTTATAAGTGTTTATTTATTCCCACACTCAATTTGGAGTGTTATTATTCCAACCTTTATTGTCACGTGCAGCATTGGTATGCTATTTGCTGAACTTACCAGTCAGGCCCTTAAGCATGTGGTAGCTCACACTGGTTTGGCTTCATCACTTATCGGCTCGTTTAGATTTATACTCGCTGCTGGCGTAGGTTACATCATGGGCATTATTATTACTGATTCAGCGATACCGTTAGCGCTTGTGATGCTGATGCTAAATTTATTCACAGCGATATTCATGCTGCTATATTTCAAATATATTCAATAAGTTAACTCATAACAATGCAATAAATTGCCAATAACTAAGTTTGCCTGAAAATAACAAACCCGCAATCACATCTGCTAAATATTTTTGTTAACAGGCTATTTTTAGTAACAATTAGATATAACATGATTTTTTTAGCTATCTATATTAACAAATCTCCCCTACCCCCTCTTTTGTAAAAAGAGGGGAACAGGTCTTGCACCTTTTTGAGGCAAAATTAGCTATATTATTAGCGACTTAATTCTAAGATCAAATGATTCATGCGCTTGATAAATAAAGCTGGATCATCCAATTGTCCACCTTCAGCAAGAATCGATTGCTCTAATAACAAATGACTCACTTCGTTAAAGCGTGTCTCATTTTGTTCTTGGTTCAATGATTCGACGATAGGATGTTTTGGATTTAATTCCAAAATCGGTTTGGATTCTGGCATAGCTTGTCCAGCGGCCTTCATCAAACGCTGCATGTGACCACCAAGATCTTGTTCATCGTAAACGATACATGCTGGTGAATCGACTAAACGATGAGTCACTTTTGCATCTTTAATTTCATTTTTTAGAATTTCTTTCACACGTTTGGCTAAATCGGCAAATTCATTGGTGATTTTTTCTTGTTCCTCTTTTTCTTGTTTGTCTTCGACTTCACCTAAATCTAAATCACCCTTTGTAATCGATTGTAACTGCTTGCCTTGAAACTCGGTCAAATGCACGGCCAACCATTCATCGATCCGATCGCTTAACAATAAGACTTCAATACCTTTCTTACGGAAGATTTCTAAATGTGGACTATTCTTTGCGGTAATGAAGCTTTCTGCCGTGATATAGTAAATTTTATCTTGGCCTGGCTTCATACGATTCACATAGGTTTCTAAAGATACATCCTGCTCATTGGTATCTTTGTTCGAAGTTGCAAAACGTAAAAGTTTAGCAATTTCATCCTTATTCGTCATGTCCTCAGCAATCCCTTCTTTTAACACTTGACCAAACTCTTTCCAAAATGCTTGATATTTTTCTTGCTCATCCTTACTTAAGTGATCCAACATAGATAAAACGCGTTTGACAACGGCACTTTTAATATTGTCGATAATGCGGTTTTGCTGCAAAATTTCACGCGAAATATTTAACGGTAAATCACTTGAATCGACGACACCTTTTACAAAACGTAAATAATTTGGCAGTAACTCTTTGGCGTTATCCATAATAAATACACGTTGTACATAAAGTTTTAATCCATGCGGATGTTCACGATTATATAAATCAAACGGTGCACGTTTAGGTAAATACAATAAAGTAATAAACTGTAATTTACCTTCTACTTTATTGTGGGTCCATAATAGTGGTTCTTCAAAATCATGGGCAATATGTTTATAAAATTCTTTATATTCATCCGCTTTAATTTGACTCTTGGCTAAGGTCCACAAAGCAGTTGCGCGATTGATTTGCTGATATTCTGGATTGGGCTTTTCATTACCTTTATCATCTAGTTCAGCTTTTTTCATCATAATTTTAATGGGGATATGATCAGAATATTTATGAATAATATTTTCTAAGCGATAAGTATCTAAAAATTCATCCTCACCCTGTTTTAAGTCCAAAATTATTTTGGTGCCACGATCTTTTTTCTCAATCGTTTCGATGGAATAATCACCTTCCCCAGTTGATTCCCAACGTACACCTTGAGCAGCAGCTAAACCTGCCTTGCGTGATTCAACGATAATTTTTTTAGCGACAATAAAAGCTGAATAAAAACCCACACCAAATTGACCAATTAAATGCGCATCTTCTTTAGCGTTACCAGTGAGTTTTTCAAAAAATTCTTTGGTTCCAGACTTAGCAATGGTACCTAAATTAGCGATAACTTCATCGCGCGACATGCCGATACCATTATCGGTCACGGTAATTGTTTTTTTATCTTTATCAAAATCAATCAAGACTTTTAATTCACTGTCATCTTCATACAGATCTTTATTACTTACCGCCTCATATCGCAGTTTGTCCGCTGCATCAGATGCATTAGAAATTAATTCGCGTAAAAAGATTTCTTTATTACTGTAAAGTGAGTTGATGACCAATTTAAGTAATTGCTTAACTTCAGTCTCAAAGCCTAATGTGGTTTTTTGTGCTGCTTCAGCCATGATGATTCATTTCCTCTGTGATTTATAACCTATTGATTTTATCAAAAAAAATTAGCATTTCTGCTGGTAAAACTCGAATACTTTGTTAACATGGGGGCAAATTGTGTATTTTTCAATAGTAATTATGTTAATCTTAAAGGCGGCTCTATTTATCCGTAGAGTGAGAGTGAGAGTGAGTTTGGTCAGGAAAAACTAATTTATGGATACAAAAAAGTATTACAAGAATGTCACACTGCTAGAACACCCACTAGCACAACATAAACTCACTCTATTACGCGATAAAACCACTGAATTTAGTGAATTTCGGCAAATTACTCGTGAACTCAGTCTAATTTTAGCCGTCAAGGCCACAGAACAACTCATTACCATAGATAAACAAGTGAATACTCCGCTAGAACAACCCGCAACAGGTAAAATATTAAAGTATCAGCATCCTATTATCATTCCAATCTTGCGCGCTGGCTTAAGCATGTTAGATGCTTTTTTAACAATTTTACCTAAAGCTAAAATTGGTTTTATCGGTTTGAAACGTGACGAAACTACTTATATTGCCAAACGCTACTATTACAATGTGCCAAATGAAGATCTCAACTTACCGATATTTATTCTCGATCCGATGCTTGCAACCAGTGGTTCTGCCAGTTCAGCTATCGAGCAATTAAAACAGACGGGTTTTACTAATATTCGTTTTGTCAGTATGCTTGCGGCACCTGAGGGTATAATCCAATTGAGTACATTACATCCTGATATAAAAATTATAACTTGCGCTATCGATAAGCAACTTGATGAAAATGCTTTTATTACGCCTGGCTTAGGTGATGCAGGAGATCGTTTTTGTGGCAATTTATTTTAAGCGAAAATAGAATAAAAATATCATACACAATAACGCCAAAGCATATGTGGGACTGTTAAGGCAAATAATCCTACAAATAACGTCCTTAGCCAAGCAATTTCCAGACTAACTACATTAGTTAATAACATAAAAATCAATCCTGCACTAAGACATGTCACTACGCTGACAAGCAAAATGATTATCATCTGCCCTTTCTTTGGTGGGTATTGTGTTGTAGCTTTAAGCAAGTGCCTAGGCGCATGCCATATCGCAAAATAGGTTGCAAAGCTCAGCAAAGGATTTAATGTCGCAAATAAGCTTAATAATAACGCGTACTCTAACAAGTGATATTTATTTTTACGTTGTGAATAAAAGACTATCACGATAAAACTTAGTGTAATGATTAACATTGGCAAATGCCAATTAATTAAAAAAGCTTGGATTGTTGCAAATTTATTCTCACCAACCAGCTGTGCAAACAAAGTGACGATGACTTTTTCATGTGTCAAAATGACTAGATTAAAAAATGTTATTTCTCTCATAAAGTAAATACTATTGCTTCGCCAATTTTTTGTTGCAGATAGATTATCATCTAAGCCAAAATGATAGGCAGAAATAAACAGCATAGTTATTAAAACAAATAGGGGCGCGACTAACCAAAGTAAAATAAAGCTTAAACCCAGCAAGAGGTAAATCAATAAGAACCATACGAAGCCTTTAGAGAAGAAATTTACAAATCGATGTTTTGCTTCAATCCAATCATAGGCGCCATGAGGAATTGCACTAATAATTAACAAAGTTAAAAAAATTAAACTTGCTGTATGTGAAAAACTCAAAAAATAATTTAACAATAATATAGACAAAGTTAATGCAATTGCTATAAAACGATGGTAATGCCAATTTAGATTGAGTTTTTTTGACATGTCCTTGCCTTAAATTAATTGAGTAGAATTTTCCCAACCTCACCTAGGTATAAAAACTCATAACATATAAACTTAGTTCAAACTTGAAAAATAATCTAGCTGAGTTGAAAATTCATCACATATTGTTGTTGTAATTTAGTAAAATTCATTACTATAATAAAAGCTTAGGGTTTTTGGGAGATAGCAATTGCCGCTGGTAACTTCGACGCTATCTTTAAAGTTTAACTGCAAAACAAGGAAAGGAAATGCCTATATTATCCTACACTGAATATAATATTATTTATAATCTCTTATCTTTCGCTATTGCCGCTATGATGGCATCATTTGTATTTTTCGTGCTAGTGCGTGAATTAGTTGCTAAACATTATCGTATCGCTATCATCGTTTCAGCATTGGTGGTGTTTATTGCGGCATATCACTATTTTCGTATTTTTAACAGCTTTAGTGGCGCATATGCATTCAATGTTTCAGGTGGTGACTATAACCCAACTGGTAAAATTTTTAATGATGCTTATCGCTATGTTGATTGGATACTTACAGTACCATTATTGTTAGTGGAATTAGTTGCCGTACTCAATCTTGAATCTGCCAAAAGTCGTTCTCTGCTTATTCGTTTGATTGTCGCTGCTCTGCTAATGATTGGTTTAGGTTATCCTGGTGAAATTTCTCAAGTCATCGCTACCAAGACGATCTTCTTTATCTTAAGTTGTATCCCTTTTGTCTACATCCTTTATGTACTTTGGGTAGAAATTACACACTCCATTGCTAACCAACCTGAAAGTGTTCGAGCGTTAGTTTCAGCAACTAGAATAATTCTGGTAGTGACTTGGTTGGTTTACCCTATCGCGTATTTATTCAAGATGGGTGAAACCGTGACTGCCTTCGGTCAAGTAGGTGTCCAAGTAGGCTATACCATTGCTGACGTATTATCAAAATGCTTCTACGGTTTGTTCATTTTTCTTATCGCTTACGTTAAAACCAAATATGATAAAAAACTTGAGCATCATGAAGCAGGTCAGTAAAGCTGTATAGCTTTAACTCCCTAGATTTGCTAGTGCAAAAGTTGGGCTGTACAAAGTATAGCCCAACTTTTTTTGTTCCTAATCAACGGCTTGTCAAATGAATTCAGGTTGTTATATCATTGAGTAAAATATAATATATTTTTTAAACAAGGATTAATAACTATGAAAAAGACTATAGTTTTGCTAATGTTAACTGCTAGCATGTTTATGTTTTCTGCGTGTCAGCGACAAAATAGTGCTGAAAAAGCCA
>JBCDIY010000035.1:0-9044 GCA_038748435.1 Pseudomonadota bacterium
ATATTTTTAGTGTAAAATAAATGGCATGAAAAAAAAGCCAAATATAGATGCTGTAAGTCAACATCAAACCACTGAATTACAAGCATTTTTACAATCGAAAATTACTAAGCAAGGGCCAATCACCTTCGCTGAGTTTATGGAAAATGCCTTATACCACCCACAATACGGCTATTATTGTACGCAGCAATTGCAGATAGGTAAACAGGGTGATTTTGCTACTGCAGCGGAAATTTCGCCGTTGTTTAGCTATTGTTTAGCGCGTCAATGCGGCACAATTCTAACAACATTACCGCAAAAAAATATCCTCGAATTTGGCGCTGGTAATGGCAAAATGGCAGCTGCTATATTAACTTTTTTAAAGCAGCATCTACAGTTAGAACCAGAGTATTTTATTGTAGAGAGAAGCCCTTATTTAATTGCTAAACAACAACAATTTTTTAAGCAAAATTATCCACAGCTGCTAGAACGTATGCATTGGCAAGCGCAAGTGCCAGAGAATTTTGTCGGTGTCATGTTAGCTAATGAAGTCCTAGATGCGATGCCTTGTCATTTATTTCAAATTCAACAAGCACAATTATATGAGCGTTATGTCACTTTTGCAGACAATAAATTTACTTGGTTACTTGATGTACCAAGCGAAAAACTACTACTTGAGCGCATCACGGAAATTCAACGGCAATTTTTGTCACATATCGATGATTATCAATCCGAAGTTAATTTAAACTATGAGAGTTTTTTACAACAAATTGCCACTCGTGCGCAACAAACGGTATTGCTTTGTATTGATTATGGTTATGCTGCGCAGCAGTATTATCATCCACAACGAAACATGGGTACTTTAAAATGCATTTATCGCCATAAATCACATGCTGATCCGCTGATTTACCCAGGATTGCAAGATATTAGTGCACACGTGGATTTTACCGCTTTGACAAATGCCGCAAAAAAATATAATTTTGCATGTCTTGGCTATACAAACCAAGCCGCGTTTTTAATTAACTGTGGCTTAACTGACATTATCAGTCAATCGAGTAACGATAATGTGCTTTTAGCTGCACAAGCTAAATTACTCACATTGCCAAATGAGATGGGCGAAATTGTTAAAGTCATCGGTTTAGCAAAAGATTATGACTTAGAACTAATAGGGTTTAGTGCCTATGATAAACAACAGCAATTGTAGATAACGAGGCTAATAGAATGATGCGACCTGCTACCATAGAAATTTTCACAGAAGATCTGTGTTTTTCTGCTGGACACTTTACTATTTTTTCTGCTTCGGAGCGTGAAAATTTTCATGGACATGATTATCATATTCATGCGATCTTAACTACTTTAATCGATGCAACGGGTATACGCTTTGATTATCGTCATTATCATAAAAAGCTATTAGCGTTATGCCACGAATTAGATGGTTATTTTCTTTTGCCGGCAAATTCACCGCACTTAGACGTGCAAGAAAGACAAAACTATATTGATATGAGGTTTAATGGCGAACAATGTAGTTTGTTAAAAAAAGATTGTATTATTTTAGCCATAAGTAATACGACCGTTGAAGAATTATCCAATTGGATATTAGATAAGCTGCTAGAAGATAAGGCAGATATAGAAAAAAACTTGATTCAATCGATTGAAATTAAAATCTCCGCCTCCCCAGGCAAAAGCGCTAGCACTAAATGGCAATTGACCAACTGAGAATTGTTTTGATTTTTTACAATTATGCTATGGCTTAGTGCATTACACCTAAGTCTTTAAATTAGCGAAAACGCGATAAAGAAATTATACTAGTAACAACTAATTCATAAGCGTTAGGATTCGCATGACTAATAAAACCAATGTGTTGATTGTAGGCGCCGGCCCTACAGGATTATTAATGTCAACTTTATTACAAAGATACGGCATTAATATACGTATAGTCGACAAAGCCCATAAACCTGTAACTACTTCTAATGCGCTAGCAATGCAGACTCGTACCGTTGAATTAATGGATGATATTGGTCTGTTAAATCAAGCCAGAGCACAAGGTATTGAAATCAAGCACAGCAAAGTTATCGCTAACGGTAAAAAAATCGTTGAGATAGATTTTAGTCATTTACCTAGCCATTTTAAATTTATTCTTGGCATTGCCCAACATCATACCGAAAGCATATTGCTAGCAAATTTAACTGAACGAAATATTGCCGTTGAGATGCAAAAGGAATGCACTCATGTTGAACAACTTGACGATGGCGTTGAGGTGGAATTAAAAGACCAACAAGGCAACAAAGAAAAATTACAGTGTGATTATTTAATTGCTTGTGATGGCGGTAAAAGTGTCGTTCGCCAATCATTAAATATTGATTTCGCCGGTGAAGAATTGCCAGAACATTTCCTTATGGCAGATGCGCATATTCATGCTGATGCGATTTCTGCGCATACGTTATCTGCATTCTTGACTCCCAAAGGTGCGGTAGCAATTATTCCTTATGAAGCCAAGCTTAGTCGCATCATTGTCGATGTCTCACATGATGAGTTATTAAAAAACGAAGTTAATCCAAGCATAGATATCATTGAAAAAATTACTCGTGAACGTTTGGGGTTCCCAATTCAATTTGACAATGTCGTTTGGACTTCAGGGTTTTGGGTGCATCAACGCTTGATTGACAATTATCGTCATGGCAATATCTTTTTTGCTGGCGATGCTGCACATATCCATTCACCTGCGGGCGGTCAAGGCATGAATACCGGTTTGCAAGATGTTTACAATCTCGCTTGGAAATTAGCTTTGGTCATACAAGGTAAAGTAAAATCGCAAATGTTAGATAGTTATAATGCAGAACGTCGCCCCGTCGCACAGAAGGTGGTGAAAGGTGCGACAGCAATGACGCACATGATTACCTTACAAAATACCTGGTTGCAAAAATTGCGCAATACGGTGATTAAATCATTAAGCCATATCAAAAAATTTAATACCAAATTAGCTTTAACTGTGACTGAATTGGATATTCATTATCGAGATAGTGAAATCTGTGAAGAAAAAACCACTTCATCAGGTTTGCTTAGAGCAGGTGATAGATTTATTGATCAAACCTATATAGAGAACAATGTAGAGCAGCGTATGTATGACGTAATCCACGGTAAAAACCATGTGTTAATCATCTTTCAACAAAGCCTTGAACAAGCTAGTTTTAATACTAATTTATATAAATTAACTGAAAAGCTTTCTGCCGAGTACGTAGATTTAATCAATTTGGTTGTAATTATGCAGCAACAACCTAAAGAGCCATTAGCTATCAACGGTAAAGTGATTGTTGATAGTATTAATCACAGCTTACATGAATTTTACCAAGTAAAAACACCCCTGATGTTGCTTGTAAGACCAGACAAATACGTGGGCTTAACTGCGGATTTAACTCATCAAGCGAGTTTGTGGAATTATCTGACTAGGTGGTATGTCGCATGCAATTAATACCCAATCACGCTTTTTGGAATTTTTCAGTAAAATTCTACAACGATGACAGCATCGCTTCAGCTTTGCATTTATTGCAAACCAAACACCAATTAAATATCAATATTATTTTATATTGTATTTACTGTGGCTTATCTGGGCGGGGCGCTATCAACTCTGTGCAGATAAACCAACTGAATCATGCTGTTGAGGTTTGGCATCGGAAAATTACCAAAGCGATCAGACAATTAAATCGCAGAGTAAAGCAATATCGAGATTTTGATGCAAAAATACATGAGCTGATATTTAGCACCGAATTATTAACCGAACAAATAGAGCAATCGATCATTGTAGATACTGTACCTGTCAGAGCTATCAAGCGACGTGCCAATCAACTGAAAATAGATGATGCGATCAAAAGTCTACATCATTACTTTGAAAGTAAAAAAATCAATCTGTTACGCGATACATTAATCGCGGTGAAAACCATATTAACTAAAGCATTTCCAAAGCTGTTGCAAAATGATAACCAACTTGATTTATTTGCTTGATTAAAAAACAATTACATCATTATTTTGAAAGTAAAAAAATCAATCTGTTACGCGATACATTAATCGCGGTAAAAACCATATTAACTAAAGCTTTTCCACAAACTTTTGCAAAATGATAACCAACTTGATTTATTTGCTTGATTAGAACACAATTAGAAGCATATTTATTTAATGCATTAAGGCAAGAATTATGCTTGAATCCATGCAAACTTTAGTGCCGCACTTGGCGACTGCATTGACAGGGCCAGTGCCACAACTAGAAAAAACCATCCTAGACAATCAGACTAAAATAGAATCTTTTTTTCGACAACAATGGCAATTAACACCACCGCCACTTTATGCTTCAGTGGATTTACGCAATGCCGGTTTTAAAATCGCTCCAGTAGATACCAATTTATTTCCTGCCGGATTTAATAATTTAAATCCAGATTTTATGAGTTTGTGCGTCCATGCCATGCAAAGTACCTTGGCACGGCTACACCCGAGTTGCCAAAAAATATTATTAATTCCGGAAAGCCATACCCGCAATCAATTCTATTTAGAAAGCTTGCATCAACTGCATAGCATTTTAACTCAAGCTGGCTATGAAACTCGAATTGGCAGCTTAAAGCCAGATTTAACCGAAGCTGTAGAAATTAAATTAAATTCCGGGCGCCAAGTAAAAATTGAACCGATTGAACGTCAAGGCGATAAAGTCACAATTAAAAGCTTTTGTCCCTGTTTAGTCATATTAAATCATGATATGTCTGAAGGTACGCCACAGATACTTAAAGATATTAAGCAGACGTTAATCCCACCGCTAGCAATTGGTTGGGCTTATCGCAAAAAATCTCAGCATTTTAAACATTATCAACAAGTCGCTGAAGAATTTTCTGAGATACTCGGCATGGATTCTTGGCTTATCAATCCACTCTATAGGCAATGTGGTGAAATTGATTTTATGTCAGGTGAAGGTGAGCTTTGTTTAACTGATCAAGTTGATGCAGCACTTGCGACAATTAAACAAAAGTATCAAACCTATGGGATTAAAAAGGACCCTTTTGTTGTCGTCAAAGCTGATCAAGGCACCTATGGCATGGGGGTAATGATGGTGCGTTCATCAGATGAATTACGCGGATTGAACCGCAAGGCACGTACGCGTATGTCAGTTTCAAAAGGTGGGCAAAAAATTAAAAATGTTATTTTGCAAGAAGGAGTTTATAGCTTTGAAACTATTGGTGAACAACAAGCCGTAGCTGAACCGGTGGTGTATATGATCGGTCGTTATGTTGTCGGTGGTTTTTATCGCGTACATACAAAACGCGGTGAAGCGGAAAATTTAAATGCACCGGGCATGCACTTTGAACCCTTAGCATTCGCTGAAAGTTGCACTAACCCAAAGATTGATGAAGCCGTCCCGTGCTCTAGTAATCGGTTTTATGCTTACGGTGTCATTGCTCGATTGGCTTTATTAGCTTCTGCCAGAGAGTTGGCAATGGTGTTGGGTAAAGAAAATGATTAAATGCGCGTTTGTTACTGATCCTATTGATCAATTTAATCCAAAAAAAGAAGCAACCCTGGCGATGTTACACGAAGCCGAACAACGTCAATATGAAAACTATTACTTAACGCCGGCAGATTTATTCATCGAAGATGGCGTTGCCTATGGAAAAGTTACGCCGCTAAAAATTCACTACAAACAATTAGAAAATTGGTATGAGTTAGGTGAAAGCCAAATTATTCCATTGAAGCAGCTAGATTGTATCATCATGCGCAAGGATCCGCCGGTGGATATGGAATTTATTTACAGCACCTACGTCTTAGAAATGGCCGAAAAAGCAGGTGTCTTAGTCGTCAATAAACCGCAAAGCTTGCGTGATTTTAATGAAAAAGTGGCGATTTGTGACTTTCCACAATGTTGCGCACCGACATTAGTCAGCAGCGATAAACAAAAAATTCATGATTTTGTTGGCAAACATAGCGAATGTGTGTTGAAGCCATTAGATAATTTTGGCGGCCAAGCGATATTCTATGTTACCCAAAACGATGTCAATACGAATGTTATTATCGAAACATTGACACAGCAAGGTGGTTGCACCATCATGGCACAGCAGTATATCCCCGAAGTAGAGCAAGGTTCGCGCCGTGTGGTGTTGATCGATGGTGAACCATTGCCTTATGTGTTGGCGCGCGTGCCACCGCGCAATGAAATCCGTGGCAATATTGTCTTAGGTGCAAAAGCTGTTGCCGATCAATTGACGGCGAAAGAACAGTGGATTTGTCAGCAAATTGGTCCCACACTAAAGGCCAAAGGCTTACTTTTCGTCGGTATCGACGTGATTGGTGATTACCTCACTGAAATTAATGTCACTAGTGTCGGTATTATTCAAGAAACCGATGCGGCACACAATATTAATTTAAGTGGTTTTATTTTTGCAGCAATAGAGAAGAAACTACGGAAATAGATGTTCTCATTCTTGCGACGTCTGTGCCGCGGAATAACAGTGCACTATTAATATTAGCCTTTCCGAGCAGCTTTTGATAATATTTTAAGGAGATGAAAAAATAAATAGAAGGATTAGCAATGACGGAAATGACAGATATCAAATCGATACCCCAAGCACCACTGACCTTAACCATTTTAGGCGCCATTCCGGTGTGGATTTTAATTTTATTACCCAAAGCATTTTTCACTGAAATCGCCTTTCCAGTATTTATTTATGCAGCACTTATCGTCAGTTTTTTAGGTGGTATTAACTGGGGGTTGTCATTACTGCATAAAAATCGCTTCTTTTTGTGGAGCGTTATACCCTGTATTTTCATTTGGTTTGTAACTTGGATGTATTTTATCAACGAACGCATCGATAATGTGTTTTATTACTGGGTATTTTTGCTAATTGCACTGCTAGTGCAGTTTGGCATTGACTACTTTATTGCTGAACAAGATGAAAAACTCAATTGGACCCGATTGCAACGTTTGATCGGTACAGTTTTAATCGGCCTGCCGGTTCTTGTGGTGATCTTTCGCTTGGCAGTTTAGGTTTTTTTAGCTGGCTTTCTGTAAGTATTCGGGCATGGTTTTTTTATACGGGAATAATTCATCCATAGGAATCGACAAACCATTAGATTGCACGATGCGCACATGATAACGTTTTAGCAACCGCGGTTCTTTGACGCCGCACGAATGTGCAATCACTTCCACTTCATGGCGTAAATTATTGGCATAATTCATTACGCGATATTGTTTTTTACGTGGATCCAGGCCTTTTTGTAAGCGTGGATTATGCGTTGTAATGCCTGTCGGGCAAGTATTTTTATTACAGCGCATGGCTTGAATACATCCCAAAGAAAACATAAACCCGCGTGCATTGGTGACGAAATCTGCACCAGCGCATAATGCCCAAGCAATTTCCGAACCGGTAATGAGTTTACCTGAGGAAATAATACGAATGCGTTCTTTTAAGCCGTAAGCCTGTACGATATCAACCACCATGGGTAAAGATTCATGAATCGGTAGACCGACGTTGTCCATTAATGCCATGGGTGCAGCACCGGTGCCACCATCACCACTGTCAATAGTGATAAAATCTGGTGCTGATTCTAAGCCACGGCGGTGAATTTCTGCCATCATGTTTTGCAACCAACCGTAGGCACCAACTACCGTTTTAAACCCCACAGGTTTACCGGTAATCGCACGAATATGTGCGAGCATATCAAGAATATCTTCAACGCTACGAATTTCCGGATGCGCATTCGGTGAAATGGAATCGTGACCCACCGGAATACCACGAATTTTGGCGATTTCCGGCGTAACCTTTCTGCCAGGTAAAATGCCACCTTTTCCTGGTTTGGCACCTTGACTGAGCTTTAATTCAAACATTTTTACTGCATCGTGTGCAGCGATGGTGCCTAATTTGCTTTCTGAAAGCGTGCCGTCCTCATTACGTACACCGTATTTAGCCGTACCAATTTGGAATACGATATCTGCACCGCCTTGCAGATGATAATCGGACAAGCCACCTTCACCGGTATTCATCCAACACTGTGCTAATCTAGCACCGTTGGAAAGTGCTAATACCGCTGGCTTAGAGATTGCACCATAACTCATGCCAGAAATATTGAAAAACGATTTAGCTAAATAAGGCTGTTTGCAATACGGTCCAATTTGCAAAGGTTGTGTCGTTGCCGAATCTTCTTCCAAAGTAGGAAAAGGGCAATTGACAAAGATAAAATCGCCGGGATGATCGAGGCTTTTAGTGGAACCAAATGCTGAGGTATTATCGGTATCCATAGAGGCATGATAGACCCAATTGCGTTGCGCACGATTGAATGGCATTTCTTCTCTATCCATGGCAAAAAAATACTGGCGAAAAAATTCACCCATTTTAGTAAATAAACTACGAAAGCGACCGAGAATAGGATAATTTCTGCGTACAGCATTGCTGGTTTGGCTGATGTCGAGAATAAATAAGATAGCGAGGATTAAAACGATAATGCCCACAGCCCATAAAAAAGCAATGGCTAGGTATTCAAATACAAAAGTGGTTTGTGCCATCATGGTTTATATTCTGTCCCTGCAAAACTAATTAATCTTCCCTGAATGCGCGATCAAAACTTTGCTCGATGGGCGTAATAAAATACTGCCATGGAGTTAATCTATCGGTGATAATCAAAGCTTGAACTGGCATGCCGGGATAAAGTTCTTGTCCCGATTTTAACCGTTCTAGTTCTTCTGGTGGAATCGCAATTTCTGCAGTGTAATAGGTTTCTCCGGTTTTATCATCGATAAATGCATCAGCAGAAACATGCGTGACTTTGCCTGATAAAGAAGGCGTATGCCGCGTTTTAAAGGCAATTAAATTTACTTTGGCCAATAAACCTTTATGTACTACATCAATGTCGACAGGTTTCACCCGGGCTTCAATGATTAAATTTTCGTCACTAGGCACGATATCCATAATGGTTTCGCCCGGTTTGACGACACCACCAATGGTATGCACTTTTAAACCGACGACAATGCCATTTTGCGGTGAAATAATATTGGTGTGGACTAAAATATCTTCTGCCGATTTTTCTTTTTCTAATGCTTC
>JBCDIY010000036.1:0-8817 GCA_038748435.1 Pseudomonadota bacterium
CTGGTCACAGCCAACGGCAACAAACCAAAGTCTTATGCTCTATTTAAGTTTAATTGCCCTCCTAATTCCCTGTAGGTCAGTGGATGCATATGATAAGTCAAAGCTCTACCTGCAAGTAAATTAACACCTTGTTGTTTTAATTTTCTTGCGCTGGAGCCTGTTAAAATAAAGCGTAAATGGCGTTTCTCAATTAAGCGATGAACTTCATTCAGAATAGCTGGAACTTTCTGCACCTCATCAATAATCACCACACCTTGATAAGCCTGAGGAATCCTATCATTTAAGCGTGTTGGGCGTGAAGCAAATTCGGTATAAACGTCATCATTAAGCAAATCAAAATATAAGGCCTTATCAAAGTGCTGCAATAACCATGAGGTTTTCCCTGTACCACGAGGACCTAACATTAACACACTATGTTTTGACTGCAGGTTTATTGTAATTAATCGCTTAAACATTGAGCTCCCTTAAATTTTTAAATTATAATCATTAAATTGAATCTTTATGTTGAGTAAAATTGTTTTATTTTCTAGCGTTGTAAATTCTTGGCAAGTGCAACTTTTTAGCCTTTGTCTAAATTTAGAACTAAAAATCCCTAAAATCGAGATCGCTAATCTCTATTTTACACAAAAATCGAGATTAGCGATCTCGATTTTAGAAAAAACACGTGGTTTTGAGATAGGAAATAATTTATAATCAATAGGTTAATTCTTATTGATAAACTAACCATAAAACGATGCAGTAGGATAACCCCTTGATTTTTTTACTGCTTAATCAAGGTGACGTTATTAACGACATCACGGTGTTATTGCCAAATGAATATCGGCGCATTAAAAATTAAATTACAATTATTCGACAATCACAGTTTGAAGGCCAAACGTAAAATTGTTCAGTCGTTAATCACTAAACTACGTAACGAATTCCCCATTTCTGTGGCTGAAGTTGACTTACAAGATTCTAAATCTTACGCTGTTATCGGTATTGCATTAATAAGTAGTGATAAAACCCTCATTCGTTCTTTATTGGATAAAGTCATGGCTTTTGTATTGGATAACCAAGGCAATTATCAAGTTATTGATGATGAAAAATATATTCACAGCGAATTATAACTGAGGAGAAATAAAATATGTCATACATACTCGTGCTTTACTATTCACGCTACGGCGCTACTGCAAAAATGGCGCAATTGGTTGCTCGTGGAATAGAAGAAATTCAAGGCATAGAAGCAAAAATTAGAACCGTGCCTGCAGTTTCTACGGTTTGTGAAGCAACTGAAGAGAATATTCCCAACAGTGGCGCGCCTTACGTTAGCTTAGATGACTTAGCCAATTGCGCTGGTTTAGCCATGGGTTCGCCAACTCGATTTGGCAATATGGCTGCTGCGCTCAAATATTTTTGGGATGGGACTTCAGGTTTATGGTTATCCGGAAAACTAGTCGATAAACCAGCAGGCGTATTTACCTCAACTTCAAGCATGCATGGCGGACAAGAAACAACATTAATGAGTATGATGATACCATTATTACACCATGGTATGATGATCGTCGGATTACCTTATACAGAAAAGGATCTGACTACGACAACCGCAGGTGGTACACCTTATGGCCCTAGCCATTTAGCTGGTTTAGAGAGTAATTTGCCAATAAATGATGCTGAATCTAACTTATGCAAAGCTTTAGGTAGACGGCTTGCTAGTCTCACAAAACATCATTAACCCCTTAAATTTGGCAGCTACCTTGACATAGGTAACTGCCAAACCAATTCTACTTTTTACCTAAATCTATTGAGGAAACCTTTTGTCGTTGCAGGTAATTTTTTACAATGATAATAAGTAATATGTGATTCTCGCAATGCAGTAAAATTAATACCTAACACTGAGGTTTGATCGGGAATATAAACATATGCAAAATTTACTCTAGGGTGCTTATTGGCATAGGCAATGGCAGTATTTCTTAGTCTTTCGTAACCACCACCAAGATTTACCATCCCTTTGAATTGCTCTAATGTCCAAGTTTGTGACGACCGATGCAGCTGTTTACATTGCAGAGCTGCAGCAGGTGGTTGATAACCGACTTTAAAAGTTCGACCATTTTTTAATTTATACTCTGAAACCACCTTATTCATAAAGCGATTTTGATTATATGTCATAGAGCAAGCTGTTAAACAACCTAACAGCATACTTACTAATATCATTAAAATAATTTTTATTTTCATCCGATGTTTATCCTTATAGTAATCATAATTGTTTTGTCATTTTACTCAGCTTTTTAGGCTATTACCAGTAATCACTAATTAATTTGCAAAAAAAAGGCGCATTCTAAAATGCGCCTTTTAACTAAAGCTTGGTACTAAATTTAATTCCAGTTATGCTGACGTTTACCGCCAAAACCACCGCCAGAACCAGAACGGCGACCACCACCACCTTCACGACTACGTTCTCTTGCAATACTAATTCGCAATGGACGTCCATGGAAATCATTACCATTAAGTTCTAATGCCTTATCGACGGCTGACTGCTCGGAAAATTCAACAAATGCGAAGCCCTTTGAACGGCCACTGAATTTATCGACAATTAAATTGAGTTGAGCTATCTGACCACAATCTGCAAAGAGTTCATTTAAGTGGTCTTCATTGACATCATAGGATAAGTTTCCTACATATAGCTTTTTCATTTACCAGGTTCTCCCAAATAACTATTTAATTAATTGTACTTTTCTCTGATTTAGCAGAACCATGGGCGGATCATTTAAAGAGCAGATAAGAAATACCTTCTAATAATATCACAAATTTTCCGAGATAGGCAGCATTTAACCACTGAGTATCTTTTTGACAAAAGGCACTGTAATGCGACGTTTTGCTATCAAAGCAGCTTTGTCTATTCGTTCAAGGCTTTGTATCAATCCCGGTAGTGATCTATCGTGGTTTGCTAACAAATAGTTAAAAACTTCAGCCGATATGTTTAAGCCGCGCTGCTGTGCTTTGGCAACAAGCAATTCTTTCTTTTCTACTTCAGAGATAGCTTCCAAAGTATAAAGTAATGCTGCTTGCAAACGCGATTTTAAATCCACCAATTGCAAATCAATTAAATTAGCGGGTAAACGTGCAGTAAAAATGAGTTGCCTGTTTTTTGCGATGGCTCGATTAAACAGATGAAAGAAAGCTTGTTCCCATTCTGTTAATCTAGCAATCGCATCGATATCATCAATGAGAATTAAATCGTACTGTTCCAAATGATCTAATACATTAGGCTCCATCTGTAAATAATCTTTGCAAGCTATATAGATTGCTGCATTGCTGCTATTTTTCATCTGCTGCATTACTGCATTCAATAGATGGGTCTTACCGAGTTTTTCTGCGGCTTTTATAAAAATCGGTGTTGATTTTCTTTGTTCTATATGTGATGTAATTGCTTGAGCAATTTTTTGGTTGGTTTTTCCGAAAAAGTTTTCTAGCGTTTGTTGCGCCGATAATCTTAGATCAAGCGTTTGTTGTTTCATGATTCAGTCGATTTGGCTTGATAGACTTCACTTTGTCGATAACGATCATGCACGTGACGTAATAAAACCATGATGACTGCAGCCACAGGAAGTGCCAGTAAAACACCTAAAAATCCAAATAATTCACCCCCGGCAAGTACCGCAAAAATAACGGCTACAGGATGTAATCCAATTTTATCGCCGACAAGCCAAGGCGTCAGTATCATGCCTTCTAAGATATTTCCGAAACCAAAAATCAATAATACATAAATGATATGTAGCCAATCACCAAATTGTAAATACGCAACGAGCAATGTTACTAATAAACCGATGGTAAAACCTAGGTAAGGAACAACACTGATTAAACCAATGACAAAACCCAATAATAATGCCAGTTGTAAACCTAAGAGACTCAAGACGATGCTATAAAAAACACCCAATGCAATCATCACAATTAATTGACCACGAAAAAACGCACCGATCACTTCATTGCATTGAAATGTTAAACGCGTCACTGTTGGTTCTATAGATCGAGGTAATAAATCTCTTACCCCCCTCCAAACATTATGCCAATCGCGCAATAAATAGAAGGCGACAACAGGGATTAATACCAGATAAATCACAAATTGAATAATAGAAAACGTCGATTGGGTAATAGTTTTAATCACAAGGGTGGCAATATTACCGGCTTGTTGCCAATGCTGCATTAAAATTCGCTTTATATTATTCGCGTCGATACCTTGGCTAATACCAAAGTATTTATCCAGTAAAGGTAATACTTTAGCCTGAATCCAATTCAAATACACCGGAATTTGATTGATAAATAATACTATTTGTTTTTCTAACAGGGGAATTAACAAAAAGCATAACAGCCCAACGAGTAAGAGAACTGCGACGAAGACAACGATAACCGCCACAGTGCGCGGGACATAAAATAAAATTAATTTTTTTACTAGAGGATTCATAACATAGGCTAAAAAAGCGGCGATCACAAATGGTGTTAAGACTGAGCTAAGCAGGTAAACTAGCAGCAAATGAACAAAAAAACCCAACCAAATCTGCCATTTGATACGGGAAGTATTCATTAGTTTAAACTCCGGCTAAAATAATATTCACGAAAAAATAAAATGGCATAACCAAAAAAACTCATCACCGTAAAGACAACCACAACTAACATAGCTAAATCTGTCACTATATCCGGTAATTTAATAAAACTGATATTAAATAATACCAATAATGCGAATACAATTTGCAAGCTGGTATTAATTTTACTTAACCAAGAAGCTTTTAAATTAGGCTGTGAACTAAAACGACGATAGATCATCACACCAAGCATAATCAATACATCTCTACAAAAAAGTAACAAAAAAAACCATAAAGGAATAATACCTAACCATGTCAAGCTGCTAAACACCACTAGCATGAGTAATTTATCAGCAAGCGGATCAGTAAACGCGCCAAAATCACTTGTCCAATGAAATTGCCGGGCTATATAACCATCTAATCCATCAGATATCCCGGCAATTAACACCAATAAAAATGCAATATCAAAGTGGCCATTTAACAAGGCCCAGCCAATAGGAAAAACTAAAATGATACGAAAGATTGTAATAATATTTGGAAAATACTCTAACTTTACGAAAGCCATTGATAATATAAACCGTTGTCATTATTTTGATTAATTTGTTTTGCCGGCACTAATTCGTGATCCAGATTGAGAACATGAATTAATGCATCACTACCGCCAATGACTTCTAAACTAAAGCTCGCAACATTAGGTGCAATGCTGTTAACGGCAACTTGCTGTACTGGCGTTAATTGCGCTAAATATTTTCTCACTTGATTAAGTACTTGGTAATCTCTAATGTTTGATACAACGAGTTTCACAACAGTAACGTTATCTTGATCCGTATTCACTGCATAATTTTGCGCGAGGTCATTACCAACTTTAGCGATACTATCAGCCAATAAAGCTTTTTCATCGATCTGCTGAGACGTCCATGAATATGTTTGATTACGGGTAAACAGGCTAAAATGACCTTGCCAATTGCTATTACCTGCACTATTAACTGGATTGTTATCCGGCTGCAAACAAGCAACGAGTATGACGTCAGGATGGTATCGATTAGAAGCGGCTTGAATAGCTTGTTGATCGAACGCACATAATTGTTTGGCAGTAATCGATTGCAAATCATGCATATCCATAAGCGGTAAGCTAATGGGTAACCCACGGTTACTGGCGTCACGCAGCAAGGCTTGTTGCAGTGGACTTGCTGTCGTAGAACTCATAATTTGATTTTGCTTAGACACCAACCACACTAAAACCTCTGGGCGATCGCTGCCCCACAGAGCAACATTATTTTGTTTCAATAGATTTTTTATCAAATTAGGATAAAAAGAAGCCATTAGATAAGATTGCCCATTATCATTTTGATAACCGTATTGCTCGAGATAACTTTCAGCATTGCTGATAGCATTTTGTATATTAGGGATATTGACGACGTTTGGGTTACCTGTGACCTTAATTAACGTGGCTGCAAATGCAGATTGTATCGCTTGCACACGGCTGCCCATACTCGTATCAGCAATAGCAACGCTTGCTTGAAAGAGTTGTTTAACTGGCGCTGCTTGCGAAGTCTTTACACACAACGTGCACAATGCTAACAATATTATGATAAGATTTTTGCTCATAGTTGACTATTATAACCTGAGTTAAAACGATAGTGCTGTTTTTTTCGTATTCTATAACATACAAGCAGGCTTGTGCCAACACTACGTTAATTTTGTGTAAAATTAATACAAAGAGAGTATTTTATGAGCATTAGTATTTTTGAGTTATTTTCAATTGGTATTGGTCCATCCAGCTCACATACCGTTGGCCCCATGAAAGCAGCAAATGCTTTTATAGAAATCTTACAACAAAAACAGATAGTTAAAGCCGCTGAACGTGTTGTCATCGATCTTTATGGCTCTTTAGCACTCACAGGGATAGGTCACGGAACTGATATCGCTATTGTTAATGGTTTAGAAGGACAAACACCAGAAGATATCATCCCTGAACAAGCGCAACCTCGAGCACAAGTTATCAAGCAAACGCAACAATTAAATTTAGCAGGAAAAAAAAACATTGCTTTTGATACTCATGCAGATTTGTTGTTACATCAAAAGCAAACCCTGCCTTTACACACAAATGGCATGTGTTTTTCTGTTTTTGATGCAAAGCAAAACATCTTATTCAAGCAAATTTATTATTCTATCGGCGGTGGTTTTATTGTGACTGATGAAGAATTCGGTAAAGTAAATATCAATAAAAAGGAACCACCTTATCCATTTAAAACCGCACGTGAATTACTGTCACTTTGCCGCAAACATCAACTTTCCATTAGTGAATTAATGCTTGCGAATGAAACTACTTGGGACAAGCTTGAAAATGTACGCAACAAATTGATGAACATTGCAGCAATCATGCAGCAATGTATCGAAAATGGCTGTCATCACACTGGCCATTTACCTGGTCGCTTACGAGTTAAACGTCGCGCTGCAGAAATTTTCCAACAACTCATGCAACGCGGTGAACCTAATGCCAACAATCAATTTGAAGTAATGAATTGGGTCAATACTTATGCGATGGCAGTGAATGAAGAAAATGCCGCCGGTGGCAGAATTGTCACCGCTCCCACCAATGGGGCAGCAGGTATTATTCCGGCGGTGCTGCAATATTATAAGACTTTTGTTGCTGATGCTGACGATAATGGCGCCATTGACTTTTTACTGACTGCCGGTGCGATTGCCATACTCTATAAATTAAACGCTTCAATTTCTGGTGCTGAAGTAGGTTGTCAAGGCGAAGTTGGTGTTGCTAGTTCCATGGCTGCCGGTGCCTTAACACAAGTGCTAGGCGGCAGCTTAGAACAAATAGAAAATGCTGCGGAAATTGCCATGGAACATCATCTAGGCATGACTTGCGACCCTATCGATGGTCTAGTCCAAATTCCATGTATAGAACGTAATGCCATGGGGGCAATTAAAGCGATTAATGCGGCACAAATTGCGCTGCTAGGTTCAGGCCAAAATAAAATATCGCTAGATAAAATCATTGCAACAATGCTGCAAACTGGTAAAGATATGATGACAATCTATAAAGAAACTTCTTTAGGCGGGCTTGCTGTTAATATTCCTGAGTGTTAAGAGGCGGATTTATTGCGCTGGCTTTTTTTTCGATATCGAGTTTTGTGTAGTTGTAATAAAGTCATCACTGGTCCAGACAATGCATAACTTGCAAAACCTAAAAATAATACTACGGGCGGATTGACAGATATCAACATAAAAACTAAAACCAAAATAAGTAAGTAAACAAAACGAATTCTATCGGCAAAACGGATCTCTTTAAAACTTCGATACCGTATATTGCTTACCATTAATAAACCTGCAAATAAAGTTACCAATGCAACCGACGAAGCACCAAGTCCAGAGATATTGTAATCTTTCAACAACCACAACATGGAAGCCAGCAAGCAAGCCGCAGCTGGACATGCCAGTCCTTGAAAATAGCGTTTGTCAACCACTTTAACTTGCGTATTAAAGCGAGCCAAACGTAAAGCGACGGCAGCGGTATAAAAAAATGCAACTAACCAGCCAGCTTTACCTAATGGATGTAATACCCAAGCATACATGATAAGTGCTGGGGCAACTCCAAAAGACAACATATCTGCTAG
Organism: Pseudomonadota bacterium; assembly: GCA_038748435.1. Classification (GTDB taxonomy): domain Bacteria; phylum Pseudomonadota; class Gammaproteobacteria; order JBGSLN01; family JBGSLN01; genus JBCDIY01. The sequence continues at coordinate 8,189 of JBCDIY010000036.1, forward strand.
GCTGTCGAATTGGCTGCCAAACTCAGTTTGGGTTTTAGTTAATCGGGCAATACGGCCATCGAGAAAATCCATGATAGTGGCAATAAAAATCGCCATGGCTGCATAAGCATATTGGTGCTTAAAAGCTGCAACAACGGCATAAAAACCAGCGAATAAACCTATCATTGTCAATAAATTAGGTAATAAATAAATGCCGCGATGACGTTGCAAAAGCTTTTTTCGTTTATCGGCCGAATGTTTAATCATATGAACAGCGATTTTTTTGCAGAAAAAATGTATAATATTGTTTCAGCAATCAAGTTTATGTTTATTTTTTTATTGCGATGTTAGAAACTGTCTTAAATAATCTATTAGTTAAACAATAGTACAAGAGAAGAATAATAAGTGCAATGACTTATTGCAACCCCAAAAAGCTTAACTTATTGAAAACAATTAATGATTAATACATTTATTTTCAGTAGGTTATAGAAAAAATTAACTATTTTTGAGCTGAAACAATGGGCTATAATAACGCTAGTAATCAGTTGGTAATTTATATGGTTGATAAAAAGAAAATTATTATAGAAGGGCTCACGCAAGCGGGCAAAAAATTTAGGCCAAGTGATTGGGCCGAACGTATGAGTGGCAGC